>CALVID010000012.1 GCA_944329355.1 uncultured Bacilli bacterium | reverse complement strand
AACTAATTATTATTATTTTTCTTTTCCTTTTAGTTCTATGCATATTATTCACCAATTATATTATACCCCCCCCCCCCCCATCAAAATTTCAAGTTTTTCCCCATATAATATAAAAAAAGAAACAAGATTTTACACTTGCTTCCTTTATGGGGGTGGTGGGGGCTGTCTACTTTTTATATTTTACTATCTACTAGAAAAGCGATTATAAAAGAAGGTCTTTGGACCCTCTTTACAGTTCAATTTTTATTAGTTTTTGGTTATACTATTTAATATTGAACTAGACCATTACCTTTAATACTTATTATGATTCATATTTAAATCTTTTCAGTACTAGTAGTCTGTGGGTAAGTATATACCGGTAATAAATATATACCCATTAACTATTTTTTTCACTTTTTTTATTTTTATTCTGTTTTTTAAATAAATTATATTCATCCGCATTTATAGCAATTCCCATAACAAATATATAAGTTAAGATATATATCCAAATCATCATTACTATAATTCCAGAAATACTACCATAAAACAAGGTATAATTAGCTATATTGGAAACATAGTATGAATAAATAGAGGTTGTTACTATCCAACACATAGTAGTGAATAGTGCTCCTTTGTTCATGAATTTACTAGATATTTTTTCATCTGGGGATATTGTATATATAATTTTTAAAATCCAAAAAATTAAGACAAAAGCAATTGGCCACTTTAACAATACAAACAAATAATAAACATTACTACTTATCGAAGAAAAGATCTTTAATTCTAACAATTTATCCAAAATTATATTTCCATAAGCTAGAACTACAAATATAAAGACAAAGAGAAACATTAATAGTATTATCATAAAAAAGGCTTTAACTCTATCTTTAATATAATCTTCGTTTTTAATATTATAAAGTTCATTTGAGGTTATTATTATTGAATATGTTCCATTTGAAACTAAAATAAAACCAACAATCATAAAGAAAATGATATTACCAGTGATATGACTACTTTCAACAAATGGTAATATTATTTGCATAACATTATCTGGAACAAATTTAGCCAACGTATCAATAAAAGGTTCTATAAAAAATAGCATTTTAGATCCAATATATCCAAGTAAGGTTAAAAGAGGAAAGATAGCTAAAACTAGAAAAAAGGCCAGTTGCCCTGGTAATATTTTCATTTCTGGTCTAGTTATTAAATTTAATATTCTTTTGAAATATGATTTAAGCATACTACCTCTTTCCTCCCTTAGTTCTTTACAGTTTCTTTGTTGTTTCGCATATCTAAAGTTGCTTCATTAATAGCGTCATCAATAGTTTTTATTTCGTCAGTTATCATACTATAGCCTATTGCGGCTCCAAAACCATGAGATAGTTCTTTAAATTCTTTATTTAGTTTTCTAATATATGTAACAATTGATTTTTCGTCGTGATCAATGACAAAGATTAAAAATTCATTACCATTAGTTCTTAATATTTCACTATCACTTAATTGATTATTGATTAAGATATTAGCAGCTTCGGTTATGACTTTATCACCTTCAGTATGACCAAAATTATCATTTATGTAAGCAATATTATTTAAATCTATAATAATAACGGATTGTGGATAAGCTTCACTATTATCCCATGCATTCATATTGTCATTTAAATAGTTGCGATTTTTAAGTGAGGTTAAAGTATCTATGTAACGAAGTTTATCTGTTTTAGATAATTTACTATTGATTTTCTTTTTTTTGCCTAAAATGATTTTAGTAATAATTGCAGTTAAAGCTAATAATACAATAACTATACAACTTAAAATTAATTGTAGGCTTTTGTTATTATTATTTTCTAAAAGTAAATTATTATAACTTTCTTGAAAAATTTCTTTACTGTTTATAAATGATAGATAAAAATTAAACATTTCATTTAATGTTTTATTTGCATTTGTATCTTTTGAAACAAATCCATAATTATTTTCAATATCTATAGTATGGAGATTTTTATATTTTTTTAAGTCTGTTCTAATATAATAATCATAACTATATTCATCAATAGCGGCAACATCATTCGGTTTAATATTGTTGATTAAATCGTTTATATTATCAAACTCTTTTGTTTTAATGTTGTTAGATTTTAAATATCTAGAAATTTTTGAATTTTTAATAGTTAAAACTTTTGTATTTTGTAATGATGACACATTATTGACAATTAAATCAGCGTCTTGATCAGTAATAATAGCAATTTGACTATCATAAATAGGAATAGTTTTATATAGTTTAAGTTTTTTATTGTTAAAGTTATTAAACATTAAATCTATTTTATTATCTTGAAAATCATTCAATAAATTTTCAATAGATGAATATTGTTTATAATCTATTTCTATTCCAGTCATATCGGAAAAATTATTTATAATGGCGTGGTTAAAGCCATTCATTTGACCGTCTATAGTAATATCATATGGAGCATTTGAAACAAATCCATATTTATATCTTTTACTTCTAATTTCAGTTTGGTTTCTTTCTGAAACTTCTTTATAATTAAAGTATGTACTGGCAAAATATTTATTAAAGGAACTTTCTGATTTTCGGTTAATCCATCTATTAAAATATTTTGTAATGATAGTATTTAATTTTTCATTATCACTTAAAGTTATTGTATAAGAAATTTTATATTCTGGTATATTATAAGCTATGTTTAACTTATCTGAATTTAATATTGTTTGTAAATATTCTAATTTAGGTACAGCGATAGCATTTACTTCATTATTATTAAGAGCATTTAAAAGGCTATCTTTGTCATTATAACTTCTATATGTTAGGTTATTTGAACCAGTTAAATATTTTTGGATTTTTGGTTGTTCATTGTTTAAAACCCCTATATTTAAATTGGTAATTTCACTAACATCAGTATAATATTTGTTATCTTTTGTAACTAAAACATAATTATCTTGATAAAGGATTAAATCATCACTTTTAGGTTTTTCTTTTTTTACTAAAGAATAACCATTATTAGTATCAGATGATAATTCATTAAACTCTAGATCTGTATCTTTTTCTATATCATTGATAAAATCAAATAATATTCCACTACCATTATCACTAATGATAGGTACATCATTCAATACATAGAAATCAATAACGTTGTTTTTATTATCTTCAATCCATTTTTTTTCAATAACAGTTAAAGCTGTTTTTTGATCTTCTTTAGTAAAAAAACGGACTATGCCGATAGATCCTAAAACTAATATAATAATTACAGCAATTATTCCGATTTTTTTACTCACTGCTTTCAACCTCACTTCCAAAATCAAAGGCTTTTTCTGTTTTATGTTTATACCCAGCAATTGGGTAATTTTCATTTTCTTCTTCAGTGTCAATTAATATTTGGATGTCATAATATTCTTTATCTTTATCAGATATTTTATCTAAAATAACATCTCCTAATTTTTTAGCATCTTCTTTGTTCATGTCATTGGCCACTGTGATCATAAAACTCAACGTTCTTCCACCAGCATTACTATATTCAAAATCAGATACCATCTGATTTTCCTTTAATGTGCTTTCAATATCATTTATGGTACTAGTAGATATTTTATGATCCTCTACATTTTCTAAACGATCGCCAAATTTATTATTACTAAAAACTGGAACGACAAATAACCATATAATTATGCCAAAGAATAATACTAAAAATACGATTCCGCCTATTATACATTGTTTTTTATGACTATTAAAAAAGTTTTTCATTTTATCACCTCAAATATTATACTATATTTTATGTTTCTTTTCAAACTCAACTAATTATATATGGATTTGTTTCTGAACCACTTCCACCTATTATTTTAGCTGTTTTATGAATTGTAACAACTGGTCTTACATTTAAATTTTCAGTGCTGTTTTTCATATCAATTACCCCATTATTGATGACATAAATATTATCACTATTACTATTTAAAGTATATTCTGGTCCATTGTTTACGGAAAAATCAGATAAATAATTACCTTGTATACAGTCAGCTTCATGGCCTGTTTTACAGTTCAAGTTATTGGAAGCATTTAAATAATCTTCAGTTGTTAAAAGTCCTACACTGATTTTTTCTGTTTCTACACAATGGTTATTTTCATAAGATATACAAAAATCAGATAATTGAAATTCATCAATGCTGTTTAAACTATTATAAAATGTATTGTTTAAATATGTTTTTATAGTGGAGTTATCAAAGTTTGTATTACCATTTATATCCCAAGATATTTTTGCAGTTTGTGAGTTACTGATGATTTTAATACTACCATTATCATTATTACTTATAATACGCCAGATTTTACCATCTAATTTTAAATAATTATCAGGATTACTACCCTTATAGACTCCATTATTGGCTACTAAAAGAGCTTTTTTTTTAGAGTTGTTAATAATAGTATTAGATAAAGTATCCATAGTTATTTCATCTTCTGTATCTTCATCAATATAATTATAAGTAAACTGTTTAATACTACTATCATATTTTATTTCTACTGTACCATTTAGGTTTTTGCTTGTATCTCTTGGATCCTTAATTTCATCATTAGAAATATAACCTTCCTTTAATAAAGTAGAAACTTTTAAATGATATACTGTTCCATCATCTGGTAATGCAGTAGCATTATCGACACTCCATGTTGTAGCTGCCTTTTCAATGACTGCTACTTGATTTTTATAACTACTTTCTCTAGAATTTCTAATAACTGAACCAACAGCAGGATAGACTATTAACGCTATCAGACCTAAAATGGCTACAACAGCTATTAGTTCTACTAAAGTAAATCCTTTTTTCATATCCTCACCTATTCTATTTAAATTATAATGTAAATAATGTTCAAAGTCAACCAACAACATGGTATAATACTTTTGTAAATTTATGGGGTGAGATGTATGTTTAAAACAGAACTATTAAGTCCAGCTGGCAATATGGAAACTTTAATTTCGGCCTGTAATAATGGGGCTGATGCGATTTATGTGGGTGGTAAATCTTTTGGGGCTAGAGCTTTTGCTAATAATTTTTCTTTGAATGAGTTAAAGGAAGCTGTCGATTACTGTCATCTATATGGGGTTAAATTATATGTTACAGCTAATACAGTTGTGTTTGAACAGGAAATCAAGGATTTTTTGGATTATATGAAATATTTGTATGAAATTGGTATTGATGCTGTTATTATGCAAGACTTGGGAATGATCAATTTAGTTAAAAAATTAATTCCAAATTTAGAAATTCATGCTTCAACTCAGATTAACTGTCATAATGACGAGGGATTATATCTATTACAAAAGATGGGTGTAAAAAGAGTTGTTTTGCCACGTGAGTTAAGTTTACAAGAAATAAATGCTTTTAAATGTTCTATTCAAAAAGAAATATTTATTCATGGTGCCCTTTGTGTTTCTTATAGTGGACAATGTTTATTTAGTAGTTTAAATGGTGGTAGAAGTGGTAATCGAGGAATGTGTGCGGGATCTTGTAGACTTCCTTATGAGTTATATGATAATGGTAAAGTTAAAACAAATGGCCAATATTTACTTAGTACTAAAGATTTATGTACAATCAATAATATTAAAGATATTTTGGATTCTCATATTGATAGTTTAAAAATAGAAGGACGTATGAAAAGTCCTGAATATGTAGGATATGTTACAAGGATATATAGAAGGCTTATCGACGATTATTATATGGGAAAAGAACCTTGTGTTACCGCTGAAGAAGAACAAAGCTTAAAGATTTTATTTAATAGAGAATTTACTAAGGGATATTTATTTAATGATGATGTTTATAATATTAAAACTCCAAATCATATTGGTGCATCACTTGGTAAAGTAATTAAAATTAGTAAAAAATATATTACTATTAAGTTAACTGACAATTTATACCAAGAAGATGGAATAAGATTTTGTGAAAGTTCTAAAGGTATGATTGCAAATAGGCTTTATAATGAAAAAGGGTTACTTGTTAATAAAATTTCTAAAGGAAGCGTTGCAATTATCGATAATAAAGTTAATTTAAATAGCAAAGATACGGTGAATAAAACCACTTCAAAATATTTAGCTAATTCGATCAACCGTGTTAATGCTAAGAAAATACCAATTTCTTTTAAACTTAATGCTTTAATGGATTCTTTTTTAGAAATTGCTATCACTGATGGGGTTAATACATTTACTGAGAAGGGTATTTTATTAAGTAAAGCCAAAAACAAACCAACTACTTATGATGAAATTTATTCTAAATTAAATAGATTAGGGTCTACACCATTTTATTTAGATAAGTTAGAAATAAATTTAGATGATGTATTTATTCCTATGAGTGTTTTAAACGATATGCGAAGAATACTTTGTGATAAACTCATTTATAAAAGAACTAATTGTCAGAAAAAAGTTTATTTTAGTTATAAAAAAGCATTAATTCAAAACGGAAAAGCTTCTACAAGTTTTTTAGTGAGAAATGAAAAACAACTTAAATTTTTATTGGGCAAAGGGCGTATATATACTGAAGACTATAATTTATATAAAAAATATAAAAAGCAAAATGTGTTTTATAAACTACCTAGAATAATGAAAAAATTTCCTGATTTTCACAACGAAAATTTGTTGGTTAGTGAACTAGGAAGTCTTTATAAATATTCAAAGGATAATTTTATTGTAGCTGATTATCCTTTAAATATTACTAATAGCGAAACGGTTAATTTTTTACATAGTTTAGGGGTAAAAATATCAACTATTTCACCAGAAGTTACAGATTTTGAGTTAGAAAAATATTGTTATCTAACCGAGAAAATCATTTATGGTAAACTGGATTTAATGATTTTAAAAAAATTTAGAAAAGATGGAACATATTTAAAAAATCGTTTAAAGTATTCTTTTCCTATTATACATGGAGATTATATTACAATTCTTCATCATAAAAATTTAATCTTAAATGGATTTAAAGGTAGAATTATTTTATTTGATGAAACAGAAAAAGAAATTAAGAATTTACTTCTTGAATTAAATATATAATTCTATATATTAAAAACCTCGTTTATATTTGTTAAACGAGGTTTTTATTAATTATTTCTACTAAAATGATCAAAATCTGATTCTCTTAGTGTAAATTTATAAGCTGCAGTATTACTTATGATAACGAATACACTTTCAACATTTTCTTTAACTTCAAAGTAAAGTATAGGTGAATGCAATTCTTCTTCTACATCTACTAAATCATTAAAGTTTTTAACGTTAATAACATCATATTTTTCTAAATCTGGCATGTTGTGAGTTTCAGCAATAATATCTGCATATTCTTTTAATATCTTATTAAGAGCTAGAACATATTCTGACTTTCTAGTTACAGCAAGTAAACTCTTAACTAATATTTTAAATACTATCAATGAAATTATTAATAATGCTATTCCAAATACTAATAGTGTAATATTAATTTCAACTTCTTCACTAGCTGATTTATAAATTGTATCTCCACCACTATTTACATAATTTGGTTTAATATTAATTGTTTGTTGTAATAAAGGAACTTCTAAAGTCATAGTATTACTTGTCTGTAATCCTTTTTCAGCTGAACCTTTTAGTCCGGCTGTAATATTTACTTTCATGCTTAAATCAACTCTAGCGTCAATTGATAAGCCAAATTGATCACGAAAATCTGTCATGATTTGATTATATTCATTGTAATCTAATTGGAAATTTTTACTAATCGTAAAATCTTTACCACTTCCACTTTGATTATTTTGATTAGCAACTGGATATGATTTTGACCATATTTCAACATCTTGTCCATCAGTGTTTTGATATAAACCTTTAGCTGTAGCTACGATTTCATAGTTATAACTATAGTCTAAATCTTCTGTGCTTTGAAAATTATAAACGGCATCTACATCAATATGGTCTATTAATGATGTAATATATTGTTTGTTCATTCCTATGTATGGTGAAGTAAAAAATTGATTGTTTTTCAAATAAACTTTATAGTTTAAATTTGAATTATATGTATAGGAATATAGTTTTTCCTGTCCTGCTTTGTCAGGATTCAAACTTTTAACAATTGAAACAATGGATACTACTATGATTGCAATAACTGCAATTAATAGAAACACTCTAACCCACTGTTTTAAAATTATTTCATTTTCTTTCTTTTGTCTCATTTTTCTTCTCCCCTTCTTATGATATTGCACCACTTAGCCATACTGATGGATATCCAATCAGTGGTATAACAAATGATACTTTTCCTTTTACATCTTCTAACGCCACTTTATCTGCGTCAATAGCATTATTATGATCTCCTTTGGTAATAAATTGTTTATTGCCATAAGCGTCATTGGTGATATCAACTATTCTGTGTACAACATATTTTGTCCCACTGACAAATTGAATTATATCGCCTTTTTTTAATTCACCTTTTTCTCTGGTTGTTAGTTTGTTAACAACTACAGCATCACCTCTATTAAACGTTGGCGACATACTGCCTGATAATACGGCTATCGGTTGATATTTAAACAGTCCCATAACAAATCCAGCTAATAAAGCAATAAAAGCAAAGACTGGAACATATACAACGGGATTATAGGTCCTTCTTTCTCTTTTTGATAACCTTTCAGCTTTATTTACATGAACATAATTCATATATACATAGATTGCTAGTGGTAATGTTACCCCAACTATAGCTGTTGCAAACCAATCTAAATTTGGAATAATTGGAACTAAAAATGGGGGTATTGTTACAAACAGTCTATATATAATGGAAAATTTTGCACCACCTATATATACTAAATATGTAGCAATTGCACTTTCTAAAATTGATGGTATTAAAGTTGTTGAAGAATATATAAATATTTCTTTTAAATCTGTAAAATGACTTTCGATTGTAGAATAGTTTAAATTAATTAAACAGAATATAATTGTCATTAAAATAAAGTTCCAAGCTTTCTTCTTTTCGTTTTTTATTAAAGCTTGTCTAACAAATTCTTGGAAGAAAATTATTCCTCCAAAAGACCATAAATTTTTTAAAATATTAAACCATTTTTTAGAATAAGGTGTTCTTTCAAATCCAAAGATTAAACCTAATAGAAAATAAACTATAATGTAAATTATTAAGGCAATTATTAAACTTTGGGTTTTATCTTTTTCTCCTTTTACTCTTAAACTGCCATCTTGGCTTAAAAAAACAGCAACTGCACATAAAGTAATCCACATAAACGGATGAATTAGTTCATTATAATAGTCGATGTTTAATGGGCCGATGACAAAACTGTTTAATATGAAATATATAATTAGTAAACCATATATTATTAAATTTTTTTTCATATTCATACCCCTTTTTGATATGTGCCCTACTATTCTATATTAGATTATAGCATAACTTCTGTGTCTTGACAACTAAATATGGGAAAATTTTGACCAATTTATGTTAAGAAAAAAACTTTAAGATAATGAATTTCTTAAAGCTTTATATTACACAATTTTCGTATATTAAGCTTGTTCAGCTAATGAGGTAACTGTAATGCTTGATGATGTAACTGTTCCAACGCCTTGAGCACTAGGATCAAATTCAGCTGTTACAGTCATAGTAGCTGTTTCACCTTCAGCTATAGTAGTTGGATTTGGAGCTGTAACTGTAAAGATAATGTTACCTTCTTTAACAATTAAATCTCCTGGATTTTCATCTGATCCTTCACCATTTAAGCTTACTACTGGAGTATTTAATTGAGCATCAATGTTTCCATAGTTTTCAATGGTCAATGTAAATGTAACTTTATCGCCTGGTTGAATTAATGTGGCATTAATAGTAGCATTTTGATCATTACTATAAGTTACTGTTCCACTTGGATCGGTTGTTCCAGTTGTTTTAGTAGCTGTTACAACACCTGGTACATCTTCATCTTTTTCCATATCAAATCCTACATGCCAATTTGATGTAATAGTAGCTTCACCATTGATTGTAAGAGTAGTTGCAAATGCAGCATATCCTACAGCCATTACAAATACTACGGCTAACAAAGCTCCAATCAATACATTTTTGTGTTTACTTTCCATTTTTTTCTTCCCTCCTATAATATTCTAAGTAGTTGTCCTACTGTAATTTTAATATATCATATTTAAAAAGTTACTTCAAGTAGAAAAAAAGAAAACTTTTAAAGTTTCCTTTTATTTGACACAAATATTAAGCTTGTTCAGCTAATGTAGTAACTGTAATACTTGATGATGTAACTGTTCCAACGCCTTGAGCACTAGAATCAAATTCAGCTATTACAGTCATAGTAGCTGTTTCACCTGCAGCTATAGTAGTTGGACTTGGAGCTGTAACTGTAAAGATAATGTTACCTTGTTTGACAATTAATGGTGCTCCATTTTCATCAGCTCCACTAGTTGCTGTTACAACTGGAGTATTTAATTGAGCATTAATGCTTCCATAGTTTTCAATGGTCAATTCAAATGTAACTTTATCACCTGGTTGAATTAATGTGGCATTAATAGTAGCATTTTGATCATTAGTATAACTAACTGTTCCGCTTGGAGCAGTTGTTCCATTTGCTCCAGTTGTAGGAGTTACAACACCTGGTGCTTCTGTTGTTTTTGTTGTATCAAATCCTACATGCCAATTTGATGTAATAGTAGCTCCACCATTGATTGTAAGTGTTTGAGCAAATGCAGCATATCCTACAGCCATTACAAATACTACTGCTAATAAAGCTCCAATTAACGCATTTTTGTGTTTACTTTCCATTTCTTTCTTCCCTCCTAATAATTTCTAAGTAGTATTCCTACTCTATATTGATATTATCATAATTTATTTTCCTTTTCAAGTCAGAATATAAAAATTTCATAAAATAATATATGAAAAATTCAAGCATTTATTTTATGCTTGAACATAATTCATAGTTATTGTTAGATCAGCAGTAAGATTTTGTAAATTTCCTTGATTTTCTTGATCCACAAATTCAGCTATAATTGTAATGGTTGCTCTACCATTGTTGGCAGTTATTGTCTCAGGAGTTGGTCTTTGAACAGTATATTTAATATTTCCATCTTTAGTTGTTGCTGTTAATCCTCCCTGATCAAGTTGCATACCTTCAGTATCACTAGCTAAAGTGATTGTATTTAATTTAGCATCTAAAGTACCAGCGTTGACAATTGGAATTGTATACGTAATTTTATCCCCTGGGCTTATAAATTCTGCCGTAAATGTTGCTTCCAATCCTCCACCTTCTTCATCAACGGTTACAGAACCAGTTGGAGTTCTTCCCATAGTGCTTGTTGGAGTATATTTTGCCCCATTTTGTACCATATGTACATCCCATTTAGAAGTGATGGTTGAAGTACTATTGATTGTAAGTGTTTGAGCAAATGCCGCATAACCTACGGCCATAATAAATACTACTGCTAAAAGAGATACAATTAAAGCATTTTTGTGTTTACTTTCCATTTTCTTTCCTCCTTTATTCTGTAGTTAATGATAACATATTTAGTTGACACTTTCAATAGACTTTCTATACTTTAATGTAAATATTTTGTAATAATAAAGTGCTGGAAAGTTAATTTCCAACACTATGCTTGAACATATGTTAAAATCATTTTTACACTACTAGTTTTATTTTCTGGCATTTGTGTATATGAATTATTAAACTGAACTGTTATAGTAAAAGTTTGTGTATCACCAGCATTAATAACATCATTTTCATTGATACCAGCATAGCTATATAAAATTGCTTCATTATTTGAATCTGTAAAAGTAAGTGAGTCTAATTTAGCGTTTAAATTACCGCCATTTTTTACAGTTACATCATATGTTACACTACTACCTGGGCTTACAAGATTTGCTTGAAAGGTTGCACTAAGCTTATCATCAACTGATGCACTAACATTTTCTGCATCTAATGTTTTATTATTTACAGCAATATCCTCAATATAAATATCCCAACTCGAAGCAATAGTTGAAGTACCATTTATAGTTAATTTTTGGGCAAATGCGGCATAACCAATAGACATGATAAGTACTACAGCAACTAATACCATAATTACTGAACTTTTATGCATATTTTCCATACTCTCATCTCCTATTCTCTGGTACCAATATATCATAATTAAAAATTATTTTCAATAGACTACATTGTTTTTGGTATATGAATACCTAATAAAGATAAAAGTGTTTTTAAGACTGTATTATTATATTTTAAAATAATGTTGTAATCATTTTTTATTTGTCCTTCTAAACCAGCCATATGATTTGTTTGATAAAAGTTATTGGCAATTACTGATAGGTCATATATATAATTAGCTATAATATGTGGTTTTCTTTCTTGGGAGGCTTCTTCTAAAATAGAAGTAACTTCTAATAGTTTCAAACGTAATTTTCTGTCAATTTCATTATATATATTATCTGATAAATGACCATCATTTGATGTTAATAATTTTTTGATCCTTAAATATGTATACAAAATGTAAGGTCCGGTTTTTCCATTAACTTCACTGAATTTTTTAATATCAAATATATAATTTCTAGTTAAATCATTTTGAAGATCAGCAAATTTTAAAATAGAATTTACAATTTTATCTAAATCTTCTTGATCCATATTTTTATTTTCTGGTCTTAAATTTATAAATTCTGTTTTTACTTCGTTGATAAGGTCTTCTAATTTTAAGGCTCCTCCAGTTCTGGTTTTAAATGGTTTGTTATCTTTACCATTTACTGTTCCGTTACCATAATGAACTAATTTACCATCATATATATGGGTTTTTTTAGCAACTCTAAAGACTTGAGTAAAATACATACTCTGACGGGCATCAACGACATAAATTATTTCATCAGGATTAAAATCTTTTTTTCTTTGCCAAATAGTACCTAAATCAGAAGTGGCATATAAATAAGCTCCATCACTTTTTTGAATTATACATGGTGGTATATCCACTTTATCAGTGTCTTCTTTAACATCAACGATTTTGGCTCCATCATCTATTTTAACGTTTGGATCTTTATCTAAATAACTCATCATTTCTGGAAATTGTTTATAGGCATCACTTTCTCCATACCAGTAATCAAAATGAACATCTAAATAATTATAAATTCTTTTGATGTCATTGACTGATAAGTCATATATTTTTTTCCACAAAATATTATATTGTGGATCACCCTCTTGAAGTTTTTTGGTGATTTCAGCACATTCTTTGCGTACATTGTCATCTTCTTTACACAAAGCACTCATTTTAGGGTATGTAATATTTAAATAATTTAAATCAAATTCAATATCTTCGTATTTTGTGTTTGGAAAATCATGAATAATTCCATAAATGACTTGTCCCATTTGAGCACCTATATCTCCTAAATGAACATCACCAATGGTTTTATTACCTTTGAATTTTAAAATATTATTAATAGCTTGACCAATGACTGCAGTTCTCAAGTGGCCAACATGTAATGGTTTTGCGACATTAGGTCCGCCATAATCTATTACTATTGTTTTGTTTTCTTTTTTTGTTCCAAAATTTTCAGCCATCATTAATTCTTTTAGGCTTTCGTTTATTAATTTATCACTGACAATCATATTAATAAATCCAGGTTTGGCAACAGTTATCTCTTTAAAGTAATCTGTAAAGTTTTCGTTTTGTTTAAGACTATTTACAATTTCTTCCGCTATCATAAACGGAGCTTTATGATAAATTTTAGCCAATTTAAAGGAATCATCACATTGAAAATCTACCCCTTCTATATTAGATTTGATGACTTTTGCCTGATAATCATAGTTTAATTTTTTTAATGTGTCGTTTAGTATTGATTCTAATTTTGTATTCATACTTTACTCCTCTCCTTTTTAATATAAAAACCTCCTATAAAATAAGGACGAGTTTTAGCCCGCGGTGCCACCTTAATTCATAGAGGTTCTATGCTTCTTTAATCTTTAATGCAGATTATACAACGGCATATTTAGGAAATGCGTTCATAAGGATATATTGCTTAGCTTCCACCATTCTAAGCTCACTATAAATATATTTTACTTATTACTATTTTTCCCATGTCTTGCTATTAATTATATAAAATTACAGTTATGTTGTCAATTGTTCATCAATACTTTTAATATTTAACGTAGATTTTTATTTGGAATTCCGTTTTATAATAAAAAACTGAAATAAGTCTGATAGTAGTCTAATAAAATATAATACTTAATACAAACAAAGTTCATCTTTGTTTGTTATCTATAAATATACATATCTTACGATTATTCAATTACTCTAGTTATATTGAAAAAACTGAAATTAGTATGAAAAACGGAAATAACCTCCGTAATTTTGTCATGCAATAATTTAAATAATATTAGCTAATATTAAACAAAATTAAAAGACTTATTTCCGTTTTCTTATTCTAAACCAGTAATAAGTCTTGTAAATTAAGTTTTATTTTTTAAAACTGCATTTAGTTTAAAAATTCACGACTTTTAATATTTAAAAAGAAAAGTCCATGGACTTTTCCCTTGTTAAAAGAATACAGACCCTAACAAAATAGCTAATAATATATATAGTACTAAAACTATTAAATAACTATTGTTGTTAGTACATGGTCTTTCACATGAGTTATTGCAAGCCATAGTTACTCCTTTCTAGGGCTTATAAATAAGCTCCAAGTATGATTATTAAAAGAATAAATAACACTAACACGATTGCGGCAGAACTTACTCCAGTATTACACATATAAATCATCCTCCTTTTTACCTTTCACATTATTTTATGGTAAATTTTGGTTTATGTGATTACTTCTAGGTAAAAATAAATAAAAATGTTGAAATTTAAAGGAAAATTTGTTATGATTTTATATGTATGAAAACATACATATGAAAGGAAGATTTTACGTGAACAAGAAAAAAATTTTTGCTTTAGTATTAATTGTGGCATTAATGCTTACTGGTTGTGGAAATGTGGCTACTTTAAAAAATGGTGAAGAAGTAGTCGCAAAGTTAAAAGGTAAATCTATTACTGCAGAAGATTTATATGGCGAATTAAAGAAGCAAGGTGGTGCAGTTACTTTAACAAATATGATCGACGCTTTTGTAGTTAATAAGGAAATTAAAACAGATGATGACGCTGAATCTTATGCTGATTCACAATTAAGTTCTTATAAACAGTCATATAAAAGTTATGGACAAGATTTTAATGCGGCTTTAACTGCTGCTGGTTATACTGATGAGAATGATTTTAAAGATGAATTAATTTTAGAATATAAGAAAAACATAGTTACTGAAAACTATGTTAAAGATGAACTTTCTGATTCTGAAATTCAAAAATATTATGATGAAAATATTTATGGTGATATTGAAGCTAGACATATTTTAATAAGTCCTAACACTAAAGATGATATGACAGATGATGAAAAAACAGAGGCTGAGAAAAAAGCTAAAAAGGAAGCTGAAGATATTATTAAAAAACTTGATAAAGGCGAAAAATTTGAAGATTTAGCAAAAAAATATTCTGATGATGAAGGTACTGCTAGTGAAGGCGGCAAATTAACTGTTACTTATGGTTCAGTTGTAGATGAATTTTGGGAAGGTGCTAACGAGTTAAAAGATGGCGAATATTCTAAAAAGCCTGTTAAATCAGAATATGGTTATCACATTATTTACCGCATTAAGCAAAAAGCCAAACCAGAATTAAAAGAAGTTAAAAATGATGTTATCGATCAATTAACTCAGGAAAAAATCAGTAATGACTCTACTTTGCAGACTAAAGCTTTGATGGCTTTAAGAAAAAAATACAATTTAGAAATTTCTGATGATGAACTTAAAAAATCTTATGAGAATTCTGTTAATTCAGCTCTTAGTACAAATCAAAACAGTTCAAATTAACGAACTGTTTTTTCTATGAATTCATTTATTTCTTCACTAGTAAATCCTTTAGAAAACAATTTTTGTTTTAATTTATTTTTTAAAATATAACCATCATATTTGTTTTTTAATTTATTATATATTTTTTCCATTTCTTTTTCTAAATGGCTGTTATCTATTTTTATATTGAGTAAATGATTATTAATATCTTCTTTACTATAACCTAAATTTAATAAATATAATGATGTTTTTTGTTTAAATATATAATCGGTATCTTTAGTGTTATTTTTCATTTTTTTTATAATAATTTTTTCTAATCTTTGATCTATTAAAGGTTGATCAAATTTTTCTAAAGCGTTGTTAATATAGATATCATCTATATGATTATTTTCTAAGTCTTTTTTTATTTTATAAGGTCCATCTAAGGATAGATTAATTCGATCATTAGTATAAGCAGTAGCAAATTCAGCGTCATTTAGTAGCCCAATATTTTTTAAGGTGGTAACGATTTGATCTATATCGTTTTTAGAAACTTCATTTTTCTTTAAAGTTTCTCTAATTTCATGTTCACTTCTTATTTTTCGATTTATCATTTTTAAAATTTTATTATAGTTATCATAATAATTTGTATCTTCTTTTATTTTGTTTAATAGTTTTTGAGTTAATTTTGGTTTATATAAAAGATTATGATTAATTATGACTTGGTCATTGGTTGTAATTATTTCATCATTATCTAATGTAATTTTATATTTCATTCCTGTTTTTTTTATACTTTTTATTTTCAATTTCATCACCATAATTATTATATATACAAACATTTGTTTTGTAAATAATTTTTTATAAATTTTCTGTTTTTTAGTATAAAAAAGAAAAGTCTTAAAACTTTTCAATCCATATGTTGTTTGTATCTCCTATCCTTAGTGCTATTACTGTATTTTTAATTTTATAAGCTCGCATATTATCACCAAAATTTTTTAAAAGTAATTTTATTTTTTCTCCTTTAACAAAGCCAATATCCATAAGCCTTTGTTTAATATTTTTATCTGTACTAATTATTTTAATTATTCCTTCTTCATTTATTTTTAATTCATTTAATCTCATCATATCATATTATATGTCAATAAAAGAAAAAAGTTATGATTGACTCATAACTTTGCTTAACTCATTTTTACTGTCAAACTCAGGATATTTGTGGTTTTTTGTCAAGGTAATCATTTGATGCTATTTTAAAACCACAAATTAGTGCAGTTGTAATTCTTTTTTCATAACTTTATCTGTAGGAGTAATTTTTACTACCGAATTGTCTGATGTTAAAAATTCAAATTGATAGAGATAGTCTTTTAGTTTTTGATAAAATAAACTTTGTTTTTTATCTTGATTGTTTTGTACAAGTTCATTTATATTTAATTTACAAAAGCGGTTGGCACTGAAAAAAGCTTGTAGGGAATTATATAATTCTTCTTTATTTAACTTTTGTTTTAATGGTTCTATTTTTATAATTCTAATCATAGTACCACTAAGATTTTTAGGATGAGCAAATAATTGGTCAATGGAATAAGTAATACTTAATAAATCTTGGGTATTTGATGAATATATTGCTGTTTGAGTTTTACTTTGTTTTAATATTCGAACATGATAATCGCTGGTGTTAACAATATCACCTAAAATTGAGGCTTCTCCATCTATTTTAGTATAACCAAGTTTTTTATATAAATTATAGGCGGCTTCATTCCCTTCTAAAGTAAGGAGGGCAAAAGAATGTATGTTTTTTTTAATTGGTTTTAAATTTTTAAACAACTGGTTGTTCACCATATTAGCCAAACCTTGACCACGGTATTTAGGATTAGTCCAAGCACCACACAAAAATATGGTATTTGTTTTTGATGTCCAAAATAAATTAAATCGAAGCATCCTAATGATACTAATTTATCATCAATAAAAGCACCAACACCAATAAAGTTATTTTTTTTAAATATTTTTGTTAATGATTGTTCATAAGCCTTTATATATTCTTGAGATGCTTCATTACCATTTTCGTTTTCTTGAGCGATTCTAGCGTTAATAATTTGTTTTAAATCATTTTGATTTAAATTTTTGAGTATATATTTTTTTGAATTTGTCATATAAACTCCTCTCATTAATATTATATCATATGAGTATATTTTTTTTCTTTTAAAGCATAATATAAATGAAAGGATTGATAAAATGAACGTGAGCATTAAAAATCATATTATGAACAATTTTAAAGGAGCAAGCAAAAATGATATTAAAGAGTCTATAATTTCTTCTTTTAATGATAAAGATGAAATTACTTTGCCTGGTTTAGGCGTATTTTTTGGAATTGTTTGGAATAAAAGTTCTGATGAAGAACAAAATAGAATTTTAGATATTTTAAAGGATAGCTTAAATTAGCTATCCTTAATTAGTTGATACAAATTGAGGTTTTGAAAACTCATCTTTACTAAAATTCACTTGATAAGTAGACCCCATGATAGATTGGTTTTGATTGTCTATGATTCTCGTTTTAAAGGTAAAATTGTTAGCATTAAAGACAAAACTATTAGGTTCAATTGTTTTGGAACTTATGGTAGTATTTTGAAGAACGGGATCGGATATTTTGGCTTTATCCAAAGTTTCTTTTAAATCGTATAATTTAGTAGTGTCTTGATCAAATACTAAGATATTAGCTTCATTATTATTTTTATCTAAAACAAATAATTTATTATCAAAAATACCTAGTTTGATATTCATAACATTATCTACTTTATTAGAAACTTTTCGGTTATTTATATATAGTCCTGCTTTATTACCATCTTTATCTGAATAAATAACTACAGCTGTTATATTTTTTCCATTAAGATTAATACCTTCTATATTATAACGGCTATATCCACCTTTACATAGTGGCCCATTAATGGCATTATATTCATTTAGGTTAAAATCAAATGTACATTCTTCGGAAATATTTGGATACGGATTTACATCAACCCTTTGTGCGGATGATGAACTTTTGGTATTGTTTTCTTTTTTAGAGTTATTTAAAATTACAATAGTTAAAATTACTAATAAACCTATTATTAAAAACATTAAAATGTATACTAAAATTAATTTTGCTTTTTCCCCTTTCATCTTTTATTCACCTCTATTAATAGAATAACATATTTTTATATAAAAATATAGAGTTAGTTTTTAATTTAGTTTAATTATTTTGTTAGCTATGATTTGATATTGGTCATATCTTTTTTCTATTTTACCAATAACTTTTAAAATATTTCCGCTAGAAATTTCTGGAATAATTTGGTAAGTTCTAGGGAATACTACAATATCTACCTGCTCTAGTTCATCACTAGCAGTAATAAACATCATTTTTTCTTTATTTTTAGTATCAATTTCCTTTGTTTTATCAACATATACAATTGCTTCAACAATTTTATCGAAGTAATCCGCTATGTTTTTTAATTCTATAGCTTTAGGATTTTGTTTTTTATATTCAGTGATTGGATGATTACTTAAGTAAAATCCAAACACTTCTAATTCTTTTTGCATAAGTTCTTTAGTTGTAAATTCTTTATGTAATTCTAATTCTGGTTTAAATGTGTCATCAGATACATATGAACCTATTTCACTATAATTTATAATGACATCTAGATTTTGAATTAAGGTGTTTTTATTCAAGCCAAAACAATCAAAAGCTCCTGAGTAAATTAAATTTTCTAAGGTTTTAGAATTTACTGGGCCACCATAGCACCTACTCGCAAAATCAAAAATATCTTTAAATTTGCCTTTTTCTCTTTGTTTTAATATGACATTAGCTGCATTTATACCAACATTTTTTATATTGGTTAATGGGAAAATCAATTGATTTTGAATAATTTCATAATTGGCTTTACTTAAATTAATATCGGGTTTTCTTATTTGTATATTATTTTTTACACATTCATATATATATTCTTTAGTTTTTAATTCACTATTGATTGCACTTGATAGTAAATGTTTCATATATATTTTAGGATAATGGGCTTTAAGATAAGCCATACGATAAGCTATCATGGCATATGCGACTGAATGTGAGCGATTGAAACCATAATCTGCAAATTTAAAAATGGTATTGTATACTTTAAAGGCCAGTGCTTCATCATAGCCATTTTTAATACACCCTTTAATAAATTTTTCTTTTTCTTTTAACAAAATACTTTCACTTTTTTTACTCATTGCCCTTCTAAGCAAATCGGCTTCAGCCATAGTATATCCAGCCATAATGTTGGCTATCTGCATTATTTGTTCTTGATATACGATTATCCCATATGTCGGTTTTAAAATATTTTCTAAATTTTTATGGAAATAATCTATTTTTTCTTGACCATTTTTTCTTTTGATGTACAAATCTATATTTTTCATTGGACCTGGTCTAAAAAGGGCCAAAGCTGATACGATATCTTCAAAGGTTGCTGGTTTAAACTTTTGTAAAAATTTTTTCATACCTTCTGATTCAAACTGAAAAATTCCAACTGTATTAACTGTTTTAAATATATTTAAAGCTTTACTATCATCTTCGGGAATGTTATCAAAACTTAAATCATCTATTTCTTTTAAAACGTTTGTAATTAAGGTTAAATTTTTTAAGCCTAAAAAATCCATTTTAAGTAAACCCAGCTCTTCTAAGTGATCTTTGTCATATTCTGTCGCATATAATCCATCATGAGTTTTATCTAGAGGAATATAACTATCCAAGTTATATTTGGACATAATAATACCAGCCGCATGAAGCGAAGTATGACGTTTTAATCCTTCAAATTTTGAAGCTATTTTATATATTGGTTTAAATTCAGAATTAATATTTAAATATTTTTTTACTTTGGGATTTTGATAATTTTGTGTTAGGGTTAATTTAGAATCTAAAAGCTTACTTAGATGATCTGCTTTTACTTGATCTACTTCTAAAGTGCGAGATATATCTTTAATAGCTTGTTTGGCGGCTAAGGTTCCAAAAGTTATAATCAAAGCTACTTTTTTTAAACCATATTTTTGAACACAATACTTAATTACTTCTTCCCTTCTAGTATCTTCAAAGTCAACGTCAATATCAGGCATAGTAATTCTTTCAGGATTTAAAAATCTTTCAAATAATAGATCATATTTTAAAGGATCTATGGTAGTGATATTTAAGGCGTAAGCTACTAATGAGCCTGTCGCACTTCCTCTACCTGGTCCAACTAAAATGCCATTTTCTTTGGCAAATTTAATATAGTCGGCAACGATTAGAAAATAATCACAAAAACCCATTTTATTTATTATTTCCAACTCTTTTTTTAATCTTATCGCATATTTTTTAGGGGCTGATGAGCCAAATATGTTCTGCATGCCTTTGATACAAGCTTTTTTTAACTCATCATATGAATTTTTAGTTTTATCAAATACTGGCAATAGATCTTGATGTGTTTTGATTTCTAGATTACATAAACTGACTAATAAAGCATTATTATCTGAAAATTCTTGATTATCTAATAGACTAACATTTGTAAAAGTTTCCGTTATTTCGCTTACTTTTTTACCTTCTTTTATAGCTTTTAAATATTTTAAGTATTTTTCATCATCTTTATTTAAACATAATATTTCGTTCATATATATAATGTTTTTGGCTTTAATTTGATTTTTTTGATCATTGTTTTTATACGTGATAAAAATATACTGATATAATTTATTTAATTCATTATATATTGTTTTACTTTCATAAGGAACTAAACATATTAAATCTGATGAATAATTAGCTAGATCATCAATAGTGAGATTTTTTTCTGATTTAATGGTTGTTAATTTCATAAGATTTTTATAACCATTATAATTCACCGCGTATAGTATTATTTTTTCAGGTAGAGATATTTCTGTGCCAACGATTGGTTTTATTTTGTATTTTTGACAAGCTTTATAAAAATCCAATACTCCATACATGTTGTTATCAGTGATGGTTAGAGCCTGTATTCCTTGTTTAGAAGCAAAGGCCACTAAGTCATTTATTTTAATCATACTTGTCAAAAGTGAATTACATGTTTTTATATTTAATGGTGCGTACATAATATCCCTCCATTTTCATTTTACTATAATTTCAAATTATTCTAAAGAGAAAATATAATTTTATAGTGACTTAACTGTTATTTTTTAAGGATAAATACTGATTTTATCTATATTTGTGTTATAATACTTATTAACTGGGAGGGAATCTTACATGAGAAATAATCTGTTAGAAGAAATAAGCACTGAGGATATTTTAAATGGGCTTGGTATTGCTTGGATCTGTAAAGCAAGAAGAGGATTTATCAACAAGTACAAAGGTATGGAAGATTATTATGAAGTTATAAGTGTGGATATTGGTTTTAAAATAGACAGTGATATTTTTATATCTTTAAAAGATGATGTTGGAAAAAGCTTTTTAATCGGTCATGATGATGAAGAAGATAAGTTTGCTATGGGATTTAAAGAGTTTTCTTTATTATGTGAAGAAAACAAAGGTTACAATCCTGACAACTTTTTAAATGATTATAAAGCTGAACTTGGAAAATTTTATAGGTATGATGCTAAGAAAGATAGTTTTGAAGAAATTACTGATAGTCTTTTTTTAAAACGTCATAAAAAAGAAAAAATTAATGATGATTTAAATATTTTAAAAATGTTTAAGGATGTTAAAAAAACAATTATTGCACAAGACGAGCAAATCAAACAAATTTTAGCTTCGGTTTATAAAAATCAAAAGATTATTAATTCATCTTTAGATGACGATACGATTAGAAAATTAAAAGAGAATATTATTATATACGGTCCAACTGGTACCGGTAAAACAGAAATATTATCACAAATTGCCAAGATTTGTAATGTTCCTATTGTTATAGAAGATGTAACTACATTTACAGAAACAGGTTATGTGGGTAGAGATGTTTCTGAAATGTTAAGTGATTTGTATTCTTTGGCTGGTATGGATCTTCAACAAGCTGAAAAAGGTATTTTAGTTATTGATGAATTTGATAAATTAGCTGATGGCGGCATAGATGCTTTAAGTGCGGAAGGCCCTTCTAGAAATGGTGTTCAAAGATCTTTACTAAAATTATTAGATGGGGGAACAGTTAGTTTTAGAGAAGATAATTATGATGGGACTTTAATTGATTTTAATACTTCAAAGTTAACTATAGTAGCTTTAGGAGCTTTTACTGGCATTAAAAAAAATGATGACTATTCAGATATATCAATCAAAGATTTAGAACAGATGGGAATTATGCGAGAAGTTTTAGGCAGATTTTCAAAATTAGTGCCAATGAATAGTTTTTCAAGAGATGATTATAGAAATATATTGTTGGAATCTAATTTGAGTCCACTTAATACTTATCAAAAATTATTTGATGAATTAGGTATTAAATTTTCTTATGATGATAAATTAATCGATTATATAATAGATGAAGCTATTGCTTTAGACTGTGGGGCTAGAAGTTTAAAAACTGTTTTTGATGGAATTATAAGTGATGGTTTGTTTGATGTGTTTGCCGAAAATAAGGAAAATATACATTTAACCGTTCCACAAGACGAAAAAAAATCATATGTTTATAAGAAAAAGATTTCAGACAACAAAGGAAGAGTTGGATTTTATTAGAAATTATTTGACTTATCCTTGATTATATGATAAAGTTATATAGCGAAGAAAAAACTTAAGGAGGGATAATCATGGCAAAAAAAATAACTGATACGAAGCCTTTATTTGGTAATCGTCGTTCACATGCATTAAATGCGACTAGACATGCATTTAAACCTAATTTACAAACAGTAACTATTAATGGTAAAAAATATAGAGTAACTGCTAGAGAATTAAAAACTATTAAAAAAATGTTAGCTGCTTAAGTCCATGATTATGGACTTTTTTTTAATTTAAAAGAAAGCCTGAGAGAAATAGGCTTTCTATTTTATTATAAAGGATATTCCGTTTTTTTCGTTTCTAGCAATTACCTCATACCCTAGTAGGGATAGGGTTTGTTTTACAATTGATAACCCTAGACCGAATTGTCCGTTGATTCCTTTTTTATAAGGAGTAAACATATCATTTAAAATGTTTTTATCGATATTTGGTCCATCATTATAGAAAGTAATACGTTTATTTTTTACTGTTATTTTTACTTCCTTTTCAGCATATCTTATAAAATTACTTAAAATATTATCAACAATGGCTTCCCACATATTTTGGGTGCCTTTAAAATCCGTCTTTTTATCTAAAATATCGATTTGCCATTTAATATCTGGCCTTGTCATTTTAAATTTAGATACAGAATTTTCTAATATATCGACGATATTTATTTCGCCACTTTTATAATTTTCCATATCTTTAAAATACGTTAATTTATTTAAATATAGTAAGGAGTGTACTTTTATTTCTAATTTTTTTATTTCTTCTTTTATTATTTTAAGTCCATTTTTTTCATCTTCTACGCCATCTTCAATTGCTTCAATATATGATTTTATAACGGTGAGAGGGGTTTTAAAATCATGAGAAATATTTTGATACATTTGGTTTTTATATTCTTCTTGTTTGTGTAATGTAATTTTCATGTCATCAATGGCTTTAGAAAGGACTTTTAGTTCGTCATCTATTTTATAATTATATTTATCAATATAATTATCATTATCTAAATTATCTACTTTTTCTTTTAGATGACGAATTTTTTGGGCGAGCGACTGACTCCACCATGCTACTATGATAAGCATGAGTAACAAAGTTATTAAAAGCACAGGAAATAAGGCTTCTAATATGTCAGAACGCATTTGACGAATATAGTTGTCGTTTGCTATTGCTATTTTATAACCATAATCATCATTTAGTGTATTATAGTAGTAAGTTTTTCCATGATAAACAAATTTACCATATTCTCCGTTTATGTCTTCTAGAATTTGTTTAGCAGATAGATCGATTATATCATTTAGATTACTAGAAGCAGTAATAACATTTCCGTTTTTATATATGTATGCAATACTACTATCTATTTCATTAGTAATTACATTATTACTAACCACATCTAAAGGAGTTTTTAAATATAAATAAATGTTTTTTTCATATATTGGAATTAACACTTTAGGGAGTATAATCGCAAAACTTATATATATTAGAGCAAACATAATTATAACAATGGTTAGTATTTGTCTATAAAGGTTATGTTTTAAATTCATGATAATCTATATCCATATCCATAAATAGTATTTAATCTTAGTTTTGGCATTTTCTTTCTAAGTCTTCTAACTAGATCATCTACTACTCTATCACTACCAAAATAATTATTTCCCCAAACAGTTTCTAGAATATGACTTCGCGAAAAAGATTTGTTTTTATTTTGTAATAGCATCAATAGTAAATCAAATTCCAAAGTAGTGAGAGAAAGTTCTTTGTTATTTTCTTTGACCAGCCTTTTATCAACATCAATTTCATATGTGTCATATGTTATCTTTTGGGTTTGCCCTAAATAAGTTCTTTTTATAATATTATTAACTCTTAATACTAACTCTTTTGGTGAATATGGCTTAGTTACGTAATCATCACTTCCTAACTCTAAGCCGATTATTTTATCTAAGTCTTGATCTCTTGCTGAAGTAAAGATCACAGGGATATTACTGCTTTCTCTTATTTTTTTTATAATATCATAGCCACTTACTTCGTCGCCTAACATTATATCTAGTATCCATAGATCAACTTTATCAGTTACATGATTTAAAGCGTCTGTCCCATTATAATATTGCTTTACCTCATATCCAGCTCTTTCTAAATAAGACTTAATTAAATCATTTAAATTTTTTTCATCTTCTACTAAGCAAATTTTATACATTAATTATCGCCTCATTTATAGTATAACACTATTTTTTGATTTTATCATCTATCACGACCTTTCTAAGAGCTTCTTATCTTGTGCTCTGTAATAATGATACTAAATCATTATGGTAAAATTTTGATGAAAATATGGGAAATTATGGGAATAAAATTTGGCATTTAAAAACTGGTCATTATTCTTTTCTATAATAAATAGACCAGTTACTGGTTACTTTAGATGATCCTTTTATAGTTAGATTAGTTGAAAAGGCGGCATATCCTACTATCATTGTTA
>CALVID010000011.1 GCA_944329355.1 uncultured Bacilli bacterium | reverse complement strand
TATGAGAAGAATAACAAGAAAAGTAAGAAGAAAGAGAAAGCAAATTATCGTTATAAGTTCTATATGTTTACTTTTATATTTGTGTGTAGGTTATGCGGCGTTTGGAACACAACTTAGTATAAGAGCAAAAGGAAATATTAAGGAAAAACCACATTGTATGCTTGGCGGTATTAAGGTTAATACAGTTACAGAAGGTGATGGATTATATGAAGATATTTATGAGGAAGGCAAATGCACTTATAAAGGGGCAAATCCAAATAATTATATAAAATTTAATGATGAGATTTGGAGAATAGTGAGTGTGGATGCTGAGGGAAATATTAAAATTATTAGAAGTCAAAGTATAGGTAATAGAGCTTGGAATACCACTCTTTTAAATGATTGGACATCAGCTACTTTAAATACATATTTGAATGGGGAATATTTAAATTCAATAGTTATAAATACTAATAAAATTATAGATGGAAAATGGAGTATAGGACCAGTTATTGAAGGTAGTTATGATAATTTAGAAGTTCATGTAAATAAAGAGATAGAAACACTGTGGGATGCGAAGGTTGGGTTAATTACTTCTAGTGAATATGTAAGAGCTAATTCTAACATTGTTCAGTGTGGTACTAGAAATTTAGCATACACAAATAAAGAGGTATGTAATTTAAGTAATTGGATATATAAAATAATACCAGATAATGCTCAATTATGGACTATTACCGAATATAATGGTGTATCTAATAATGCGGTGATGGTGAATAAGTCAAATCATTTAGGGGCATTAGATAATTATTATGTAACGGCAAAATATGATGTATTTCCAACTCTTTATTTAACTTCATCTATTATATTAAATGGCGAAGGCAGTGAACAAAATCCATATATTATTACAAATTAAAAATGTAAAGCAAATATACTCGACAAAACTTTACATTTTTTTTATAATTTGATATTATTGTATAAGATAAGAGGGTGTGTTTGTGAGGAAGTCTTTAAAAATAATTGGAATTGTGGTGTTAATTATTGCAGTTATATTTATAGGGGCTTGGTTTTGGGTTTTGGGATTACAAAAAGATCAGGAAGCAACAAAAATAAAAATGGATGATATCAAAGAAGCTTATCCTAATTTTAATAAAGTTGTTGATGAATTTTCTAGTTTACGTAATCAATTTTATACTTATAAGGAAGATTTGTATTTGGATACATTGAAAACTAATGCGGATGCTTGGAATACTTTTATGAATACTTATGCTTTAGGAATCCAAAAAGTGGAAGATGCGGCTAAAGTTTTAAAAGATAACTGTAATATTGAGTATGGTGATATTAGTGTAAGTACTAAATGTGATGTTTTTAAGGCGAATTATGAAGCAGCTCACAATTATTATATAAGTGATGTGAAGTTATATAATCAAATGATAGATGAGTATGACAAATATAATTTAGAAAATGGGGGAACGTTTGCTAAAGTAAATAAGGCTGAATATAAGGTTTATAAAGATTATATAGATTATGATAAAGATGGAGAATATTTTGGAAAAGAGGTAACTGAAAATGAAGAATGATGATATAGAATTTTTGTTTGATGAAGATGAAGATTTAGATGTAAATGCAGAACCTGAAAATGATGAAGAATATATTAAAGATCCATCTTCAGATAGTGTGTTTCCTTTTAAAGAAGATAATGAAGTTTTGAACGAAGTTGATCACAAGGAGATTAAGAAAGAAAGCAAGCAAATTTCAGAAAATTCTGAACCAGTTGAAGAGAAGAAAACATTAAAAATGAAGTTGTGGCAAAAAATCATAGTAACTTTGATTTGTCTAGGACTTATTGCAGGTAGTGGTTTTGCTTTTGTTTTGTATGGACCTTATTCTGGCTTTAGAAATTGGCTTATTACAACGGCAATGACAACAATGAATCATAAGTATTTAGCTACTTGGTTTTATGATGATGAAACTATAGAAGGGGTTATGCAAGAAAATTATGTTAGGGAGTCTAATGAAGAAACAGATTTAGATGCTATTAATTTTGTCGATTATAGTAATTCTAAGGTTATGTATAAAAATAAATATGAAAAAGAATTATTGACTCATGATGAGGGAGCAACTTATAAATTAATTAATATAAATGGTAAAGGGCTTAGAGGTTATTTAGTGGCTATTTATGATCCTTCTAAGGTTAAGATTGCAACAGCTAGTAATATGAATTCAAGTGGTGAGATGCTTACAACGATTGCTAAAAAAAATAATGCGGTAGTAGCTATGAATGCGAGTGGTTTTTTTGATCCAGGATACGTTGGTAATGGTGCTAAACCACATGGAGCTGTTATTAAAGATGGTCAAATAGTTAGTAATTTACCAAGGTCTGGTGTTGGCGGAGGTATAATGGGATTTACTAAAGATAACAAATTTATTATGGGTAGAATGAGTGCTGAAGAAGCGATTAATAAAGGTGTTCGTGATGCAATTGATTTTGGACCATTTTTAATTGTTAATGGTGAGCCATCATTTATTAAAGGTAATGGTGGTTGGGGAACGGCTCCTAGAAGTGCGATTGGTCAGAGAAAAGATGGTATTGTTTTATTTTTAGTTATGGATGGAAGAGATTATTTGAATGGTATTGATGGTGTAGGTATGGTTGAACTTACAGAAATTATGATGCAATATGGAGCTTATAATGCAGCTAATTTAGATGGTGGAACGTCATGTGGTTTGGTAATCAATGGTAAACTTACAAATAAACCAGTAAATGGAAGTGGGCAAAAGACAACGAGAGCTATTCCTAATGCTTGGATAGTAACAGAATAATTATTTTACTTTAATATACATATATTTACATTAGAGTAATTATTTGTTTAAACAGTTACTTTAGCTATTTGATATAATAGTAATGCGAGGAGAGAATTTATGGCTAGGAGAAGAAAAAAAGGTAAGAAGAAAATTTTGATTATTTTATTGATTATATTATTGATTGGAGGCGGCTTCGGTGTTTATTATTTTATGAATCCGAAAGATGCTAAAAAATTAGCTAAAAAAATAGAGCCTGAAAAGAAATTAAAAATTGTTGATGAGGATTCTAAAAGTAGACCTATAGCAGTTATGATTAATAATAATCATGTGGCTTGGCCTCATGCTGGACTTGATGATGCTTATTTAACTTATGAAATTTTGGCTGAAGGCGGAATTACACGCTTGATGGCGTTGTTTAAAGATAAGGATACTGAAAAAATTGGTTCGGTTAGAAGTGCAAGACCATATTATTTAGATTATGCTTTAGAAAATGATGCTATTTATGTTCATTATGGTTGGAGTGATCAAGCAAAAAGAGATATTAATTCTTTAGGTGTTGATAACATTAATGGATTAACAGTTTCTTCAGTATTTTGGAGAGATAAATCTTTGAATAAGGCGACTGAACACACAGTATTTACCAGTATGGAAAAAATAAAAGAGTATGCTAAAGAAAAGGGATATGATAGAGATACTAATAAAGATTTACTTTTGAATTATTCTGTAGATGAAATTGATTTAAGTAAAAGAGAAGACGCGGTTAAAGCCGATACAGTTTTTATGAAATATTCATATTATACTACAACGAGTTATGAATATGATAGCGAAAATAAAGTTTATAAAAGATATATGTCTGATACCCCACATGTTGATGCAGTAACAGGTGAACAATATACTGTTAAAAATATTATTATTACACCGATTTCTACACAAGCTTATGATTCTTATGGTAGATTAGAGTTGGATGATATTGGTTCAGGTGAGGGATATTTTATAACTGATGGTTATGCTATTCCAATAACTTGGTCTAAAGATAGTAGGAGTAGTCAAACAGTTTACAAAAATATGGATGGAAAAGAGATAAAAGTTAATGATGGAAATACTTATATTCAGATTACTCCACCATCTGAAGAGGTTAAAATAGAAGGAAATACAGAGGAAAATGCTGAATAGTTGCCAATTTGTAATTTGTTTATAAATATGGTATACTGTTTAAGTAACTTTGAGGTGAAATATAATGAGTAGTCATAGAAAAGACTTACAATATATGAGTATAGTTAAAAATATTTTAAATAATGATGAGTTTTTAAAAATTAAAAAAATAGAACATCATGGAATAAGTAGATATGATCATTCTTTAAAAGTATCTTATTATTCTTATAAGATTGCTAAGGCTTTACATTTGGATTATGAGCAAACAGCGGTTGGTGGGCTTTTACACGATTTCTTTTTAAGTCCTGAAGATAGGTCTCAAAAGGATCGCTTGAAATCAGTGTTTACACATCCTAAGCAAGCTGTTAATATGGCTAAAAGTCATTTTGAGCTTACTAAAAAAGAAGAGGATATGATTAGATCACATATGTTCCCGATTAATCTATCTGTCCCTAAATATGCAGAGAGTTGGATAGTTAGTATGGTTGACAAATGTGTAGCAACTAATGAGTTTGCTGTTAAGTTTCGTTTTAGACTTAAATACGCTTATAATTTATTCTTATTATTTGCAATTAGTGTTATAAAATTTTAATAAGGACTTTATATGAGTCTTTTTTTTTGTTATAATTATAGTGTTGTCCTTGTAGCTCAGTAGGATAGAGCAACTGCCTCCTAAGCAGTAGGTCGGCAGTTCGAATCTGCCCAAGGACGCCATTTAGTATTTAAATCCATTGTAGGATTTTTAATATATGGGGGTTGTATGGTAAAAATAGATTATGTTGATGCTATTTTGGATCAATGTTTGGAAGAACAGACTATTAGTAACAAAAAATTTTCGGGTAAACAAAGAGATGTAATTTTAAAAAACGTTACTTTTGATAACTGTATTTTTCAAGATGTGAATTTTGATAATGTTGTATTTGATGGCGTTGATTTTGTTAATGTGATATTTCAACAATGTGATTTATCTAACAAGAATTTTTATGAAAGGTTAATTAAAAATGTTGAGTTTAACAACTGTAAATTGATTGGGGTTAATTTTATTGATAGCTTTATAAAAAAAACAAAATTTGAGGGTGTAAGTGCGAGATATATTAATATGTCTGGGGCTAAAATAGATAATTTGCAAATTAGTAATAGTGATTTATCTGAAGGAACTTTTATAGAGGTACATTTTAAGAATGTATGTTTAAATAGCGTTAATTTTATAAAAGCAGAGTTTTTAAAATCTAATATGAAAAGTGTTGATTTTACTTCTTCTGATATTACTGATGTGATGTTTGATATGACAAGTGTAAGGGGAATAGTATTAAATCAATTTCAATGTGTAGAATTAGCTGAATTATTAGGGGCTGAGGTTAAATTTTCTTAGGTGATGTAGATTTGACAAAAAGGGTGTTTTATTATAAAATATGGGGCAATTAATGGAGGTGTATTTATGAGGTTAGATTCTAATAATTCCTTAGTTGGTGATAAAAATCCAGTAGAAAAAATTTCTAATAATGGCTTTACATCAGTTGATGAAACTCCTTATATCGGAGGTAAACATTTTTCTCCAAACAATTTAGCTTCAGAATATATTATTTTTGAGAAAGATGGTTGTTTAAATATTATAGGTAATTTTACTAGAGAATGGTTATATAACAATCTTGATAAGTTGGATAGTGATTTAGTTAATGCTCACAACTATAAAACTATAAATTTGTGGAATCAAATCGATTATGGAACTAATTCGTTAGATAAATTAGGCGTTAATGTAACTGTTACTAGGGAAGGAATGAATATTGAAGGATATACTGGTAAGATTGAACATCATAATCAAGATTTAGATGATGAATTAGATAATATTAATAATGTAGATGAGACTTTGACTGACGAAGATAATAATTCTAAAAAAGATATGTCTGGTTTAGATATAATACCTGATATGAGTGATTCTATCGGAATAACAGATAAAGGTGTTGAACCAATTAAAGGAAGAAAGATAGAGCGTAAGAAAGCAAAACCTTCACTTATAGAAAAATTTAAAAATTTGAAAACTTGGCAAAAAGTAGCTATTGTGGCAGGAGTTATTGCTGTTACAGGTGTCGCAGTGTTTGTTGTTGGTCCACAAATTATAAATGGAATTAATCATTTATTGAATCCAGAAACGGTTGAGACAATGAGTGCGGCGGTTAATAATACGGCAAGTAGTGCGGGCGAAGCTGCTAATGCTTTGGATTATTCTAGTATTGGTGAAGGTCATACAGTTTTCACTAATGCTTATGATGCAGCTAGTAATGCAAATGGGGTTGTTTCTAATGAATGGTTTAGTAATAATCCTTTGGATGTTTTTAATACGGCAACTAATAGTTATATGGGATTGACGCCAGAGCAATTAAATGATCCTACATTTATGGCAGAGTTAGCTAATGATCCAAATAATGCTGTACTTTTTGGTAATAGTATGTCTGATCCTTCAGGTTTTATGGGATTAGATGATGTGGTGCAAGAAATTACTAAAAGTGGAATGGTTAAATAATTGAAAAGGGGTAATAATAATGGAGAGTGGATTATATACAGTTGTTGTTTTTGATGAAAACGATAAGTGGTTTGTAATAGCGGAGAAAGTTATTGATGGTAATAAATATAGTTATTTGATTAGAGTTAATCAAAGCGAAGATGATTTTATAGATGAATATAAAGTGGTTAGAAGTTATTTTGATGGCGAAGATGAATATATGGACGAAGTTAATGGTGATGATTTAAAAAGGGTAGTTTCTATTTTGGTACCTGAGGCTAAAAAATATATTGAGCATCCAGAATTACTTAAAGAAATATTAAATAATTAGATTTAAACTGGTGATACAGTTTTTTTCTTTAGGAAGGGGATAGTTATGATTAAAACTAAAAAACAAGGATTATTGATTGTATTGTCTGGTCCAAGTGGCAGTGGAAAAAATACTATTTGTGATGAGGTGAAAAAAAATAATCTTAATATTTGGAAATCTATATCTATGACTAGCCGTAGTCCTAGAGATGGTGAAATTGATGGTAAAGATTATTATTTTGTTAGTTCAAAAGAATTTGAAGAAAAGATAAAGGAAGATAAGTTTTTGGAATATGCTGAATTTGCTGGTAATTATTATGGGACACCTAGAGAAAATATTCAAAAACATTTAGATAATGGTGAAGATGTGATTTTAGTAATTGAAATTCAAGGAGCTTTACAGATTAAAAAGAAACTTCCACAAGCTTTATTTGTCTTTTTACTTCCCCCTAGTATGGCAGAACTAAAAAGAAGATTAACTGATAGAAAAACTGAATCTAAATCTAAAATTATGGAGAGGTTTGAAACTGCTTATAAGGAAATAAATGAACTTTCTAAATACAATTATGTTATTATTAATGATAAGGTTAATGATGCGGTTATGAAGTTAGAAGCTATTATTAAAGCTGAAAGATGCCGTGTAGATAGAATTGAAGAAGTATTTTTGGATAGTCCAGAAGAGAAAATTCATGAGATTTTAATTGATAAAAATTTGGAAAATAAACCTGTTGATGTGAATAATATTTAAAAAAGGGGCTGAGGTATGCGATTATTTGTTGATGATTATGTGCAAGTTAGATATACGTATTTATTTAATAGTAAAGTGAGAAATGATTTAAAACTATTAGTCATTGGTGATGTTCATATTAGTGATATGGTTAGTTTAAAGAAGATTAATTTAATTAAAAAACAAATTTTGAATGAAAAAGTAGATTATATTATTTTTACGGGAGATTTGATTGATTCTGTAGAGACTTTAGAAAATAATAGTTCATATTCTAAATTGTGTGAATTACTTGGTTTAGCAGCTTCTATTACTAAAACTTTTGTGGTTTTAGGTAATCATGATTATATTCATAGAAAAAATGGAGATATTTGTTTAGATGATATCAGGGCTGCAATTAGAAATGTTAAAGATGTAATTTTGTTGGATAATGATGTATATTTTGATGACAATATTTACTTGATGGGATATACTCAAACTAGGGAATATTATGGAAGAAAAAATTATAATTATGATGCTTTTTATAATGATTTTGTGAAACATAGAGAACTTTATAATGATGTTAATAAGAATTTGCCTTGTGTTTCTGTTGTTCATTCTCCAGAATTCAGTATGGATGAGAAATGTATAAATTTGTTTATGGATTATGATTTGATTGTCTGTGGACATACACATGATGGATGTATTCCTTTTGGACTCGGTAATTTTAAAAGAGGAATAATAGGACCTAATAAAAAATTTTTTCCTAAGAATGTTAGAGGATTGAGAAAACTTAAACATAATTATATTTTAATTACAGGTGGTATTGTTAAAATTCAAGAGTGTGCACCTAAGTTATTACATCCTTTTAATCATTTGTGTCCTATGCAAATGGATGTAATTACGCTTAGCAAAGATAAACGATATGAAATGAAAAGAAAATGGTATTAGCAATAATACTTTTTTTGTAACCATATGCCTATTGTTTTGTTTTTGGTTTGTACTAAAAAATGATTAATAATTTAAGTTGTTTTTTTAATTATTAATGAGAATATAAATAGGTTTGAAGTTTTGTATATTATGTAAATTTATAATAAAATATTGATTTATTTTTTAATATTATGTTAATATATATGAAAATATATATTTTTTAAGAGAGGAATAGTGTTTTTTTGTGAAAATAGTATTAATGGCAGGGGGTAAAGGAACAAGATTATGGCCTTTATCAACAGATAACTTGCCAAAACAATTTATACCAATTTTTGAGAATAATCAATCAATGTTAACTTTAACTTATAACAAAATAAAAGAATTAAATAGTAAAATATATGTTTCTACTCAAAGAGAATATGCTGACATAGCATTGTTACAGACAAATAATTCTGCAAACATAATATGTGAACCATTCTCTCATAATACATTTGCAGCTTTTTTAAATGTAGCAGTATATTTAAAATGTGAAGATAATGTGGATGAAAATGAATTTGTTACCATAATTCCAACAGATCATGATGTAGATAATAATTTTTATAATATATTGTTCAAAGCTGAAAAACTGTTACAAAATTCTAATAAAGATTTTTGTTTAGTAGGTATAAATCCAACCTACCCATCAACACAATATGGTTACATTTTACATGAAGGCTCATATGTTAAACAATTTGTTGAAAAACCAGATGAAGCTAAAGCAAAAAAATTAATATCTGAAAATGCTGCATGGAATAGTGGTATTCTTGTATTTAAATTAGGTGCAATGATAAAAATTGCAAAGAAATATAGTAATAGTAAGAATTATAAAGAATTTTTAAACAATTATGATCTATTACCAAAAATAAGCTTTGATTATGAAATACTTGAAAAAATGTCTGATTTGATGATTGTATTAAGTAACAAATCATGGAAAGACTTAGGAAATTGGAATACACTTTCTGAAAAAATTTCTATACCTGATAATTTTAATACAAATATAATTAACACTGAAAATAAAATAATAAAAAATTATGGAGTAGAAGATACGTTGATTATAAATTCCACGAATGGTATTGCTATGTATCCAAAGGTGCATAATGAAATAATAAAAAAAGATTGGGGTAATTATCAATTATTAAAATCATATGAATTTGATAATTTAGTTATAGAAATAAAATTGTTACATGTTGAATCGAAAAAAAGTATTAATTTTTTTGAAAATAACCACTATATATTTTTTGTAATAATTAGTGGTTCAGGAGAAATTACAATCAATAATCAATTAAAGAAATTAACAATAGGTAGTAATTATTATATTAATGCTAAAGATAAATATACAATAAAAGCAACTGAAGATTTAGAAATATTCTCTATAGTTCAAAAGCATAAAACTGATGATAAATTGTAAAGAGAGTATGATATGTGTCCTATAAGATATGAAAATATTAAGAGAGTATTAGATATATTATTATCTATAATTTTTCTCGTAATAACATTTCCGATAATTATTTTAATTTCAATTATTGTAACAATTCAATTTAAACATTCACCCATTTATAAGCAAAAAAGAATAGGAAAAAAAGGAAGACCATTTTATATTTATAAGTTTCAAACAATGGTTGATGATTCAAATAAGATATTTGATAGTTTTTCCAATGAATTAAAAACGAAATATTATAAAAATTATAAATTGGAAAATGATCCTCGTGTAACAAAAATTGGTTCTATTCTCAGAAGACTTTCATTAGATGAATTACCACAATTAATAAATGTTTTAAAAGGTGAAATGAGTTTAGTTGGTCCAAGACCAGTTGTAAAAGAAGAATTAAAAAAATATGGGAAAAATATTGATAAGCTTTTAAGTGTAACACCTGGAATGACAGGCTTTTGGCAAGTTAATGGACATAATAATTTAACATATAATAAAAGAATAAAACTTGATATGTTTTATATAGATAATATTTCTTTCAAATTAGATGTGTTAATAATTATGAAAACTTTTACATTATTTTTGAAAAGGAAAAGTGAAAAAATATGAAACCAGAAATTATATTATTAATGAAATTTATACCTGCTCCAGCTTATAGTGGGGGAGCCAAACGTAATTTATCTTGGTTAAAATTCTTAAGTAAACATTATAAAGTAAATTTAATAGGTTTTTTCGATAAAAAATATAATGATTCTAAGATATCAGACTTAAAAAAATATAACATAAATATTTATGGATTTACTTTTAAAAGAAATATAATCAAAAATTCATTAAAAAGCATTATATTTCATAAATCGTTAATTAATTTGCAATATTATGATAAAAATATAAAAACGTTATTAAATAGTATGCTTCAAAATAATAATATTTCATTTATAATGTGTGAAGAATTGGCAATGATGAATTACTGTATGAACCTCAACGTTCCTATTTATTTTGATGATCATAATATTGAATACATTTTAATGAATAGAACTGCTAATTATAATTCATTACCATTAAAATTGTTTTTAAAAAGAGAAGCAAAGTTAATAAAGAAAGAAGAATTAAAAAGTTTCAAAAAGGCTAAGAAAATTTTTGTCGTAAGCGATACAGATAAACAACAGATTAATAATAAGTATAGTAATAAGACCATTGTAGTTAACAATTGTTATGAGATACTAAAAAAGCCGACTTTACAAGATTTACAAAAAAATATTGTTTTTGTTGGAAATGTTTCTTGGAAACCAAATCTTCATGGTGTAAAACATTTTATTCGAAATATTTTTCCTAAAGTATTACAGAAAGAAAATGATATAACACTGCACATTATAGGTTCTAATATTCCAAAACAAATTAAACAAATAACTAATCCCAACATCATACTACATGAAAACGCAAGTGAAATAGAAAAAAATAAAATAATTGATGAAAGTAGAATATGTATAGTTCCAGTTTATTTTGGAAGTGGCACTAGAATAAAAATTTTGGAATATTGGTCACATTATAAGCCTGTAATCAGTACAACAATTGGAGCAGAAGGTTTAAAAGAATCTAGTGGTACATATATATGTGATGATGATGATCAATTTGCAAATCAAATTATTAATTTAATGAATGATAAAAATAGAATAAATAAAATGGGAGAAGAAAATCACAAAATTTTCATTGAAAATTATTGCGAGGAGATAGTTTATGAAGATACTTTATATAATGCCATCAATACCAAATGAATTTTCTAGAATAAGAACATTAAATTTATTAAAATCTTTTAAGGAAAATGGTTGTAAAGTTGATGTAATTGCTCTTTATTCAAATAAAAAAGAATTAAAACAATTAAATAATAATGAACCTTTTGATAATATTACTGTTGTTAAATATTCTAAAATGATGTCTTATATTAATTGTTTTATAGGTCTATTTTTACCAATACCATTGCAAAATATGTATGTTTTTAGTATTAAATTACATAGGATTTTATCTAAAATTGATAAAAATAAATATGATTTAATTTATATTAAAAGATTAAGAATGGCCGGATATGCTAAACATTTTGATAAAAATAAGACTTATATAGATTTGACAGACAGTTTAACAAAATACTATGAAAGAACTAAAAAATTTTCTAAAGGAATTTCAAAACTTTTAAATATGGAAGAATATATAAAACATTTGAAATATGAAATTAAAATTGCAAAACAATATAATACAATAATTTGTTCTGAAGATGATAAAAATTATTTGGAAAATAAACATAACACTAAACTAAATAATATGAAAGTGATATATAATACAATTGATACAGCAAAATGGTATAATAAAAATCCAAGAAACAAAAACAAGAAAAACAAATTAGTGTTTTCTGGAGTCCTAGACTATTTTCCAAATACCATAGCAGCCGAGTTTATAATCGATGAAATAATGCCTAAATTACCAAATAGTTATTCGATTACTTTTGTCGGCAAAAACGTGCCAAATGTATTAAAAAAATTTGAATCCGACCGAATACATTTTACAGGTTATGTTGACGATATGAAACAAGAGTTACAGAAATATGATATTTATTTATGCCCTATATTTGCAGGTTCTGGGTCAAAAAACAAAATTTTGCAAGCATCTTTAGTTGGATTACCAATAATAACTACTCATTTGGGTATTGAAGGATTGAAAAAAGAAATGGAACAATTTATTTTTATTGCTGAAAGTAGTAATGGTTTTATAAATCAGATAAAAAAAATAAATACATTAGATATTTCAGAAAGGGTTACAAAACAACAGAAATTCATAATAAAATTTTATGATTATAAATATTGTACAAAGGATTTGATAAAATGAAAAAAATAATATTAGTATATCATCAGATAAATGAAAAAGATCCTTTTATGAGTGTTACATTAAAAAATTTTAAAAAACAAATAGATTATTTAGTAAAGAAGCATTTTTCATTTTGTAATATAGAACAATTAATGGAGAAAAAGCATGGAAATTATGTTTGTATAATTTTTGATGATGGATATAAATCGATTATTCCAGCTATAACATATTTAAAACAACGTAATTTAAAATATTCATTAGCAGTGATTCCAAATAGATTAAATGAACCAAAATATTTAAATAAAAAAGATCTTGATGGAACATTATATTTTCATACTAAAAATCATTTGGATTTAACTCAATTATCTACGCAAAAATTAAAAGATGAATTAAAATGTGATTATGATTTTTATTCAAAATGTGTAGTATATCCGATGGGAAAGTATAACAAAAATGTTATAAAAATAGTTAAAAAAAATTATAAATATGGTTTATCTTTATTACCATTTCATGTTTCAAAAAAATCTAATAATTATGAATTACCCCGTATATGTATAAATGGTTATTTGCCTATGGCAAAATTCAAGTTATTTGTTTCAAAATTAGGAAATATTTATTTGCATTTAGCTTTTTTAAAGCGAAAAATATTAAAACAAGATTATTTAAGTAAGTAGGTGAAAAGATGAAATTAAAAAATATTAAATATCATTTTAAAATAAAGCAATTATTAAATTATTTTAAATATAAAACAAGTAAAAAAACGGTTATTTTATCTTATAGACCTATATGGTTATTAATTTATGTTTCTGATTTGTGTAATTTAAGATGTGAAATGTGTCCTCACCATAATGGTAAAACAAATGATTTTTTATTTCAAAAAAATTTAACTAAAGAATTTATGACACCAGAGATGCTTGAAAAAATTTATCAAAAATTTCCTGAAAGTATTTTTGTAATGTTAGGTGGAGTTGGAGAACCTCTTATTAATCCATATTTTAAAGATTTAGTTAGAATAACAGCAAAAAACAGGAAAAAGATGAATTTAATAACAAACGGGGTGCTTTTAAACGAAGAAATGGCTGACTATTTATTGTTAAATAAATATGTTAATCAGATTTCGGTTAGTCTTAATGCCTCAACTGCAGAGGAATATATTAGTATTTGCAAGATCAATAAATTTGATGAGGTATGTAAAAACATAAGATATCTGGTAAAAAGAAAAAAGGAATTAAAAAGTAACGTAGAAATTGTTGTAAGTGGGGTATGCAGTCATCAATTTGTGGATAAAAGCATTGATTTTTTAAAGTTTTGTGATTCATTAAATGTCGATAGAATTGATTTGCATAGATATATTGATTTTGATGTAATAGGTGGTTTAACTGACATAGATGAAATGCATGATGATATGGAGAAGATAGCTGATTGTGCAAATAAATTACATACAAAAACAAACTTGCCACATAGTATAAGTAAAAAAACATACAAAAAAGCATGTGATTGGTATTTTAAAAATTTATCTTTTGATGCCAAAGGAAATATGGGCAGTTGTGGTAGAGTGATTAATCCTGACAAAAAATATGGTAATATTGATGACGAGGGCGATATATGGAACAATGAATATATGCAAATGATGAGATCAAGATTCTTGGAACCAGATGATGTAGTTACAAAATATTGTGAAAAATGTGTTGAAAATCATTTGAAACAGAGTGATAACTATGATTAGATTATCATTTATAATTTCTAGTATAGGGAAGTCAGATAAATTAGATTATTTAATAAATCAAATTGATTCTATGTTTTATAACAAAGAAATTATTTTAGTGGATAACAGCAGAAACAAATTGTTATATAAAAAATATTATAAGAGTTCTAAATGCAGGTATATTTATGAGGGTAATCAAGGAACAAGCTATGCTAGGAATACAGGTGCTAAAGAAGCAAAAAATGAAATGCTAATATTTCTTGATGACGATATTGTTTTAAGTGATAATTGTAGAAACATAGACTTTTTATCATTATATAAAGATGAAAAGTTTGGAATTGCTGGTGGAAAAATTATCGTAAGTAATAAGCCAAAATATTTACCTCCAAAATATACTTACTTAGCTGGTGAAAAAGATTTTGGCAATAAATTAATTAATATGTCAAATTATCATTATCTTGGAGGATGCCTTTTGATTATAAAAAAGAAAACGTTCGACTTATTTAAAGGATTTGATGTGCAGTTTGGACATCAAGGCAGTATTATTGGTGCAAATGAAGATATTATTTTTCAAGAATTAATTAGAAAAGCTGGATTAAAGGTAGTTTATATACCTGAGGCTACAGTTTACCATTTTTGGAATGAAAATGAAGTAAAAGCCCTTGAAAGAGTTAGAAAACAAGGTATAGTTGATAGGATGACAGATGAAAAATATTTTAAAATTCGTATGATATTAAAATTAGTTAAGTATAAAATGTTTATTTTTCTTTTTAAAAACAACAAAAAATTATCTAAAGAAATGCAATATGATTTGGAAAGGTATAAAAGTTATGTTAATAGTAAATAAATATTCTTATATTGATAAAAAATTAATAAGTCGTTGGAATAATTTGTGGCAGAAAAGTTCTAGTAAAACTTTTTTTAATTCATATGATTGGTTTCGTATTTGTTTACAAACATTTAACTATCAACAATATTTAATTATTACAGTTGAAGAAAATAATAACTTAGTTGCTATATTACCACTTGTAAAAAAGAAAACTTGTTTTGTTTCACCTGGTGAAAGATATTTGGATAATACGACACTTTTAATAAAAAATGGTTCTGAAAATATAATACCAATTATTATAGAATTTATTCAAAAAAATAAATTTCAAGTTGTTTTAAATGAAGTTGAAGAATCATTAAGCAAATATTTTCAAAACATTCCTAAAATATTTTCTTCTAATAATCCAAAAGCATATCTAGAAAAAGGTATTGAAAATATTATTAAGCATAAAGAACTTAGGTATTTAAAAAGAATAATGGAAAAAAATAAAGGACATATATATTTTTCAGTTTATAAAGGTTTGGAGTGCTATGAACAAGTAGATAGAATTTTTGCAATAGAAAAAGAAAGTAATAAACCACAATTAAAAAAAGATATATTTAGAAATCAAAAAGCTAGAATATTATTTAAATATATTTCTAATACGAATAATTCATTACTAATAATTTTAAAATATAATAATATGGATATTGCTCATTTATTTTCGCTAGTTTATGATAAAACAGTTATGGCTTATCATATGGCATATAATAAATATTATTCGAGTTTACAACCAGGAAAATTGATTTTTATTCATTCGATGGAATATATGTTAGAAAACAATTTACCAATTTTAGATTTTTCTCGTGGTGATAGTATTTTAAAAAGACATTTTAGCAATAATTCGATAAAAAAATATAATTTATATATTAATTGTAATGTATTTATCAGGATAAAAGTTATAGTAAAAAATTTTATATATTATATCAAAGGTACTAAAATATATAAAAGAATAAAAAAAATAATTAAAAGAAAGTAGATGAAATAATGAAAAACGAAAGTATAATTATATTAGGAGGGAGTTCAGGAATAGGCAAAGCGACTGTTGAGTTGATTAGTAAAACCTATAGTAATAATCAAATAATTATTGTTGATAAAAATAATGTGAATTTTAATTTTAAATATAAATTTTATCAATTAGACTTAGCTAATGAAGCAGAAGTTCTAAAATTTATTGAATATATTAAGGATATACCAGTAAAAGCCTTTATTAATTCTGCTGGTTTCCAAGAAAATGTTGATATATTAGAACTTTCATCTAAACAAATGCATGAAATGTTTCAAGTTACTTTACATTCTATTTTTTTGATCGAACAAGCTGTTTCAAAAGGGATGATAAAAAATAAAATTAATAATGCATCATTTGTTAATGTCACATCTATTCATAGTCATATAATTAGAGAAATAGCTCATTATTCTTCATCAAAGGCAGCACTCAATATGTTAACAAAAGAATTCGCTTATAAATTATCTTCTTATAATATTAGAGTTAATACAGTTTTGCCAGGTTCTATTAATACACCATTATTACAAAAAGATTTATATAATGAAGCTTTATTAAAAGAATCAGCAAATCAAATTCCACTAAAAAGGCATGGTAGTCCTAACGAAGTAGCAGAAGTAATATTGTTCTTAATTTCTTCTAAAGCTAGCTATATAACTGGATCAGAGATTGTCGTTGACGGCGGTTTATCATTAGTAATATAAAGTCTAGTAGAAAAAGGAGAATTTATGTATAATAAAATAGCTATTAATCTTGGATGGAGTAGTGATGGTAAAATTGAAGAAAATTATTATAAGTGGCTTAATATTTGTAAAAAACATAATATAAATTTTGTTCGAATCTTTTTATGTAGTTGGAGTATTAATGCACTATATAATAAAAAATATATTACGGTTTTAAATAATGTTATAAGTTATGCTTTAGAAAAGAAAATCGAAGTGTGTATAGTGTTAAATAACTTTGTTGATTATAATGTAAAAAATTATTCAGATATTAATGATAAGCGTTTTTCTTGGCTTTCAAATCCATATTATAATAAATATAAAAAGCAAAAAAAATTTTTCCAAATTTTGGATAATAATTATTTAAGTAGAGTTATTAATATTTTGGAATTAATATATAAGTATGATAATGTTAAATATATAGAAGTAATGAACGAAATAGATCAAATTCATTGTTCTAACAATATTTTAATAAATTGGGCAAATCTTTTAATAGAAAATTTGACTAAAAAGTTTCAAGATAGATATATATATACTTGCAGTATATCGAATCATATGTTATTTACAAAATTTAAAGAAAAAATGAATTGTTATGTAGATTTACATATGTATAGTTTTCCCTATGAAAACGCTATTGAAAACATTGAGTACATTATAGATAAACATAATGTTTTGTATTTAGGTGAATATGCTAAGCATTCTGATAGTTCTTACATAAATGATATGGATTCTAAAATGTATTTTATTTCTGGATTATGGGGATCATATTTTTATAATTTAACATATACTCCAATGCATTGGTGGTGGGAAGAAACATTAAATGATAGTGGTTATCTTGCATTGATTGATATATATAATTTGATTAGTGGAAAATTAGATACTGTTAAAAACGTAAAAAAAATAAATTTATTGTATAAAATTTATGGTGAACTAAACACATTTAATCAGTCAGAAAAAAATAAAATTAAGGAAAGACTCAATAATCTTATTAAACACCCTTTATTTGTTATTAATGAATTAAAAAGTATCAAAAAATTTGTAATAAAAAAAGGTATTAAGCAACATGAAGTCGTATTTAGAAAAATTATGTTTGATAATGGTTATATTTATTATTTAGAATGTAATAATAATATTATGATAAATGAAAAAATAGATAAAAAATATATTATAGATTTAAAAAATGGGAAAAAAAGAAAATATACCAATAAAATTGAAAAGGGCAATTATATTATTTTTTAAAACAAATACAAAATGGCTTTTCAATATAAAATGATGAATTATATTTCAACATTTTTTCAAATGTAAAAATTGAAATATTATTTGAATCTACATTACAAACCAAAAGATAATTATCAAAAAAGTCCATATCACGTGGATTTTTTCCATGTGATGATATGGTTTGAATTAAAATTGGTTTCATTTTATTTTTTATATTAAAAATATGAATTTTATTGGTTTCTCTAGCAGTTGTAAATAAATAATTATTATATATTTTTATAGCACATCCAATACCGTCTGCAATTTTGAGACTATCAATAAGTTTATAATCTTTAAAAATAAATAATTCATTTGTTTTTTCGCTAATTATGTAAAATATATTATCATACATGATAATATGTCTAGGTTCTGTTCCACTTTTAAATTTATGTAAACAATTTAATTGCATATTTGAATTTATAAGTAATAATCTATCATTTTTGTCTACAACAATTATTTCTTTGTTGTATTCTATAGCACAATGCGGTAATGAATTTTTGATGTAAAAAACGCATTTTTGTTGATTATTATCATATATACAAACGGAGTTGCTTGAATAATTACATATTGTAATGTATTTACCAACATTAATATAGCACGGATTAATTCCGTAAGAATTTTGCTTTTTAATAGAATAGTTATTTAATATAATTAAATATCCATTATCCCATTTATCATTTTCATTTAAAGCATATAAAGTATTGTTTTTAAATTGCAAATATGAACAATATTGTAGGTTTTTATATGTTTTAATGTGTGTTAAATTTCCTTTGTTAAAAACAAATTCGGATAATGCTTTGTTTTTAGTATATGTGCCAATAAAAACTTTTTCCATAAAGATATTGTATCATAAAACATCTTTAACTGTAAGCGATAAAAAATATAGACTTTATAATATAAAATTGATAAAATATTTTAAACATATTTTGATTAAGTATTTATTTAATAAACTAAATAGGAGATGATGACAATGAAAATTAATTTACATACACATTCAAACACCTCTGATGGTAGTTTATCAGTGGAAAAATTAATGGATATCCTAAAAGAATATCATTATGATTTAGTTGCACTAACCGACCATGATACAGCTGTTGGCAACGAAATAGCTAAAGAAGTTTGTAAAATTAATTTTATTGAGGGAATAGAGATTACTAGTTATATCCCTATGAATTTGAAATTATATGACCCATCTTTTGGCTTACATATGGTTGGATTAGGTATAGATTCTGGAAAAATGAATAAAAAAATGGAAAAAATAAAAGATAGAAAACAAAATGCATTTTTAAAAATATTATTGAAAAAGGGGTATTCAAAGGATGAAATAACACATTTAGTTTTTAAAGGCGATTTAGATTTAAATAATAGAATTTCACTGGCTAATTTTTTAACTAACAAAGGTCATTTTTCTAGTGTTGAAGAGGCGGTAAATGAGTTTTCATTATCATTATATGCTCCAAGCATATCTGAAAGTATTGAACTAATTCATAAATGTGATGGAATAGCTATATGGGCTCATCCATATATTATTTGTAAAAACGGAGATTATTCTATAAATAGTAATGAAGTAGAGCAAATATTTAAATATATGGTTAATAATGAAATAGATGGATTAGAAAGTTATTATTTACAGTTTACTAATGAGCAACAAAAGTTTTTAGAATTATTAGCAAAAAAATACTCTAAATTGTCTTCTACTGGTACAGATTTTCATGCTGATTTTGCTTGGGAGTATAAATTGCTGGAACAAATTACTCCTGTAGATGAAAAGATGATACAATACTTGAATGATCAACAGAAAATATTAAAAATAAGGTAATTTAATTTTTATGTTATGGATTTTATAATGAATTTTTGATAAAATTATTACAAGGTGATACTTATGAAAAACTGTTATGTTTCTACTTTTATTAGTGGACTTTCATCTGTTATTCGGCAATTAATAATCAAAGAAATTGCAGACGTAGAGATTATACAAGTTTTTGATGGCTTAATAATTTATAAAACTAAAGATTTGGATAAAGTATGTAAGCTTAAATTTGTGAACAATACTTTTTTGCTTTTAGGTCTTCAAAAAACAAATTTAGATACTTCATTTAATAATGAAATGAGCAAGTTAGTAAAAAGATTAAATTTAAATTTTTCAGTTATTAAAGAGCATATTAAACCTTTAAAAAAGAAAAATTTTAAAATCATGGCTACCGATAAAAATAGACCTGTTAGTATTGATTACCATATAACCAATAATTTAGAAAGTATTATTTCTTCAAAACTTAATATTCATATAAACAAAAGGAATCCAGATTTAGAGTTTATTTTTTTAAGAAGAACTGAAGGTATTATGTTATTTATGTTAAAATTAACTTATAATAGGGTAACTGAAAAGAAATTAGCTCAAGGAGAATTACGACCAGAACTTGCATATTTAATGGTTTCTTTAGCTAATCTTAATGAAAATAAGATTGTTATGGATCCTTTTTGTGGATATGGTTCTATCCCAAAACAAATTGTCAAAAATTTTAAATATAATATGTGTTTTGCTAGTGATAATAATGAAGAACTTATAAAAAAATTAAAAAAAGAGTATAAAAATAACAATAAAAAATTATTTATAAAACAAAGAGATGCTTTAAATCTTTCATATTTTGAAGATAATTTTATTGATGCTATAGTTACAGATCCACCATGGAATATATTTGATAAAAAAGAAGAACATTTTACTAAATTTTATAGAAAAATGTTGGTAGAATTAAATAGAATTTTAAAAGATGATGGTATTTTAGTTGTTTTAATGGGTAATATTTTAGATTTTGAAAAAGCATTAAATGATGTGAACTTGTTTAAAACAGATAAAGTTTTTAAAATATTAGTAAATGGGAAAAAGGCAAATATTTATGTATTAAGTAAATTTAAATAAAATAATGTTTTTAAAGGTGTTTAAACATCTTTTTTTGTAACCATATGCCTACTATTACATATTTTAATGTAGAGGTGAAGATATGAATAATTTACAGGTTGTTGTGGATGCTGGTCATCAACGTATCGGTTTAACACGGGAAAAAATTCTTAATAAAATCAAGTGATTTTAAAGATGTTATATGTTTAAATTCAATTAAATTATGTTTCAAAGCTGATATTTCATCAATTTTTTTGACTGTTAAAAATATATAATGAAAGGGGAAAATAATGTCACAATGTAAGATGATTGCGATTGCTAATCAAAAAGGTGGTGTTGGTAAAACTACTACATTAAATTTTAGTGTAGCATTAACAAAATTATGTAAAAAGTTTTATTAGTGGGATGCAGATTCTTAAGGTGATTTAATTACATGTATGAGATATTATGAAACTAATAATATACCATGGCTATTTTGGTGATTGATTCTAAATGAGACAGTTATAAATGATATATTTAAGAACCTTATAGAGAAAATAGAAAATTGAATAAATATTTATTCGAGGTTAGTGTATGATCTTAAAAATTCGAACCTGTGATTATTATTCATATCATTTATTATTGGTAATTAAATGGGTGGATATTTAATTTTTTCAATTTGTAATTTAAGTTAATATTATTTATTGGTGGACAATATGGTAAAAAAATAATATAATTATTATAAAATTGAATGAGGAGGTATATATGAAAGAAATGTTGGATGTGTTAACTGAATATGGTGAATTTACAGGGACAGTTGCATCAAGAGAAGAGTGTCATAAAAATGGTTATTGGCATAGAGCCGTGTATGGTTTTATAATAGATAGAAATTTAAACGTTCTATTGCAAAAGAGGAGCTTAAATAAGAAATTGTGGCCTGGCAAATAGGATGTAACAGTAGGTGGTCATGTAGAATCTGGTGAATTTGGTTTACAAACAATTATTAGAGAATGTAAAGAAGAACTTGGAATAGATGTGTCTGAAAATGAAATTAGATATTTGGTTTCTTCTACATCAGTATATGATAAAAATGATTTTCATAATAGACATTATGATGAGTGTTATTTAATTATGAAAGATATTGATATATCAAAATTAAATTTGCAAAATGAGGAAGTGGCAGAGGTAAAATATTTTTCTAAGGATGACTTGTTAAAACGAATTAATGATAATTATAATGGATTAACTGAAAAGACTGTATCATGGCATTTTTTAAAAAAAATATTAGATGATTTCCAAAATTTAAAAATATTTTAATTGATGTTAGTTTTATATTACGACTTAGATATTATTTGATTATATTTATGAAAAAACAATTGAATTATAATTAATGCGTATGTAATTTTGGTGATTGTATAAATTTAGGAGATTGTTATATGAAAGATTATAATTTGTATTGGATGAATTATTCTATTAGTATTGCTAATGATGTAGATGGTTCACATTTGCGTGTTGGAGCAATTTTAATTTCAAATAAAAATGAATTGATTTTTGCTACTAGTGGAAGCTCTAAATTATCATGGTGTCAAGAATTGTTAACAAAAGTGCAAGAGTATAACATAAATGAAGCACAGAGTTTATATTTAACAATAAATACTATGAATACAAATCGAGAATTTGAGTTGAACATGTTATTAAGAAAAATAAATATTCACAAGATATATTTGGGTGTTCCAGACCCAAATTTAGATTGTTATTTAGATAATGATCCTTTTCTTGTATTTGAATGTATTTATCGTTATCCAGAAAACTTACAAAAAGAAATTTTAAATCAAAATTCTCAATATTATAAAAATAGTAGACAAAGCATTAAATTAAATTCATATTATTCTGTTAAACGCATAAGCACATTAGTTGTGGAACTTTTAAAGTCAAGGGGATATGTTGTTACTAAAAATGAATTAGAAAATAATAAGACAGTTAATGATTTCATTAAGTTTATTATTAAAAAATATAATCTTGAGCCAATGATGGCTGAACATCTGATTAATAATATATTATCTGAAGCTTTCGATGAAAAATACGCTTCATATAATTATACAAATGATGCTCGTTCTTTAGATTTAAATTGGAAAGATAATTTTTTCTTTGTATATAATAAGTTATTTGATTCACCATTAAATGATAAGGTTATAGTTGATGTTGGTGTTGGAAGTGGTAATGAAGCAAAAATATTGTTTTCAAATTGTCAAAAAATTACTTTTGTAGATATTGCACCAAATGGACTTAAGAAAATTAAACGAGAGTTTCCTAATTCTCATTGTGTTTTGTCTAGGGCTGAAAAATTAACGTTGTTATCTGATGATAGTTATGATTTATATGTTTCGTTAAGAACATATAATTCTTCATTTTTTGATATAAAAAAAGCTATCTCTGAAGCAAATAGGGTATTAAAATCAAATGCAGGTATTATTATTTCTATTGCTAATGGATTTTTAGATTCAACGCGAAATTGTATTATTCCAGGTTTATTAATTCCTGGGACAAACTTTGTTGATGTTTATAGAGGTATTGATATGGCAAAAAAATTATCCACTTATTTTGTAACTATGGGTTTTAAAGAGGTTCAAATATTACCTACTAATATAGAAATTTATTTATCTGCAATATCAATGTAAATAGTCTTAATTATTGTCTTGTATTTTAAATTTGTCGATAATTAATTTGTTATATGTAATTTAAAAAGCGAATAAGGGAGGTATTTTGATGATTAAAGAAGGAAGTGTTGCACATAAAATATTGGAATTCAATTTAACTTTGTCTGAGCAATTGTTAGAAGTGCCACAAGGATATAAAATTATAAATCCATTTAACAGCAGTTCTAAGGATCAAGTAAAAAGAATAACAACATTATTTTATCAGAAATATTACAATGATAATAAAATGCGTCGTTTAATATTAGGCAGTTCTCCAGCTCGTCGTGGTACAGCAGTAACTGGCATACCGTTTGAAGATGCTGCACATATTCAGACAGAAACGGGTATTGTTATTGATAATTTTTATGTGAATAAAGGTTCTTCCAATTTTTTATATGAAGTAATGAATAAATATGGCGGATGTTCAAAATTTTATGATGATTTTTTAATGAGTTTTGTTTGTCCTCTTGGAATTGCTAGAATTAATTCAAAAGGTAATGAAGTAAATTGTAATTATTATGAGAATAAGAAATTAGAGAAAATGCTATATCCATTTATTTTGGAATCATTGCACAAACAAATTAATTTTAACATTGATACGAGTGTGTGTTATTGTATTGGAAGTGGAGAAAATTATAAGTTTTTATTAGAAGTTAATAAAAAATACCATTTATTTGGTACTATTATTCCACTTGAACATCCTCGATTTATTATGCAATATAATTCGAAAAATAAGGATACGTTTCTTAAAAAATATCTAAATGCCTTAAATTATAAAAAGCTAGATAGAAGGTAAAGGAGTGAAAGGTTTATGAAAAAGGATAAAATATTTATACATTTTGATACTAATGATATAAGCATATATCAATTGAATCAAAAAAAAATTAAGTTATTAAAAAAGAAACAAGTTTTTTTTAATGAAACTTTAGTAAATGATGAATTGTTAAAAAAAATTGATAGATTTTTAAGTGAATTAAAAAATATTGTTGGTACTGTTGATAATGAAAGAGTGAGGTTATATGCAACTGGTGTTTTTCAAGAATTTTCTAAGGAAGAACAAATGCAATTAATTATTCACGTTTTTGTTAGCTCAGGTCTTTACTTTAATATTGTTCAGCCTGATTTAGAAAACTTTTATTTAGATAGAAGTTTTGAAATAAGCGGAAAAAGGAATATGTTTGATGGTTTAATCAATCAGGAATTTCGAAAAGTTGTAATTTGTGGTAGTTTTCAACAGCATATGCAAGAAATTGGTGCTGTAATTGAATGTTTAAAAAAGCATAATATTCAAGTACTTAGTCCATGGACAATGAATATAGTTCCTGAAACGGTTGGAACTGATTTTATACTTTTAGAAGGACAAGAGTTGATTAATGAAAGAGATGCTTGGAGTCATAAATATGATCATATGAATAAATTTAAAAAAGCAGATGCAATTATTGTGTGTAATCCTGATGGTAAAATAGGTAAAGGAACGATGTTTGAATTTGGCTTTATGGTAGCTTATGCTAAAAGAATAATCTTTATAAATGAGCCTAAAGAATTGTCGATTTTATTTCCTTATGAAGTTGGCTTGAATTTTGATTAATTTATTTGATGGATACTAAATATCTATCTTTTTTTGTAACCTTATACCTACTATTACATATTTTAATATAGGGGTGAAGTTATGAATAATTTACAGGTAGTTGTGGATGCTGGACATGGGGGTATCTGTTTAACATGGTAAAAAATATTATGTAATTATAATACTTTTTCATTTAATAAAATGATTTTTGTTAAAAAAGCAATGTAAAACAAAAATGAATGTGATATTTAATATTTATAATGTATTTTGTACTGATTAGATATCAGTTTTTTTGTTGGTAAAAATATATGAAGAGAGGAGGGAGTAATACTGTCACAATGTAATATAATTGCAATTGCAAATCAAAAAGGCGGTGTTGGAAAAACAACGACTACATTAAATTTTAGTGTAGCATTATCTAAAATGGGCAAAAAAGTTTTATTAGTGGATGCAGATCCTCAGGGTGATTTAACTACTTGTATGGGATATTATGAAACAGAAGATATACCAACCTTAGCTAATTTGATGATAGATTCAATTAATGATAAAGAGTTAAACGTTCAAAACGTTATATTACATCATGAAGAAAATATTGATTTAATACCATCAAATTTGGATTTGTCGGCTGTTTCGTTATCTTTAGTAAGTGCAATGAGTAGAGAGTATGTAATGAAAAATTGTTTAAAAGATATAAAAAGTC
>CALVID010000010.1 GCA_944329355.1 uncultured Bacilli bacterium | reverse complement strand
TTATACAAATTTGATAATTGAAACACTAAATACACCATTACTATTTTAATTGGTGCATTTAAAAATTCATTCGAATTTTTGATTTTGTTCTATAAAAATGGTTTAGAAATGTTTTAAAATATGTTAAACTATTATTTAAGGAAGGTGAGAGTATGGAAACAGTTAATTTATTACCGGCTGATACTTATATTGTGAAGAATGCAACTATTTTGGACAATGAATCTCGCCTTGTTTTAATTAAGTTATATCAACCTATTATTGGTGCTGTGCCAATTAATCTATATTTTACTTTGTGGAGTAATTTGGATACCAGTCAGATTGTATCGACAGAATATACTCATCATAATTTGATGGCTCTTATGAGAATAAGATTAGAAGATATTTTAGAAGCTAGGGAAAAGTTGGAAGCGATAGGACTTTTGAAAACTTATTTGCGAAAAGGTAGTATAAATAATTATATATATGAATTATATTCTCCTTTAGAACCGCAAGAATTTATAGATAATCCAATATTATCAACTACTTTAGCAAGTAATTTGGGCACTAGTGAATTTGAAAAATTATTAAATTATTTTAAAGTGCCAGATATTGATTTAAAGGAATATCAAGATATTAGTGCAACTTTTGGCGATACTTTTGAAGTTACTAATTCGGTAACGGTAACAGATACTAGAGATATTAGAAAGATTAAGCAAATTGATTTGCTTGTTGATGCGAGGGTTGATTTAAATGGAATATTAAGTTTAATTCCTAATGAAGTTTTAAATCATAGATCTATTACAAAAGAGATTAAATCTTTAATTTACAAATTAGCTTATATTTATAATTTGGACGATCAGGAATTATTAGAGCTTATTAGAAATTCTATTAATGAGAAAAAAATTATAGATAAAGCGTTATTGCGTATGAATTGTCATAATTATTATACTTTTGAACATCAAAATATAACACCTTCTTTGGTTTATAAGAAGGATCCTGATTATTTAAGAACTAAAGTGAGTAGTAATTCTAAAAGGGCTAAAATCATTCATACTTTTGAAACGACTACCCCTTATGATTTTTTGAGTGGTAAAAACAAAGGGGTAAGACCTAGTAAAAGTGATTTAGCTTTGATAGAAATTTTGATGGTAGATTATAATTTAACACCTGGAGTAGTTAATGTTTTGATAGATTATGTGCTTAGAATTAATGATAATAAGTTGACTAAAAATTTTGTTATTACGATTGCTAATCAATGGAAGAGAAGTAATATAAAGACTGTAGAAGAGGCTATGGAGTTATGCAAGAAAGAAAATAGACATAAAAATAAACAAAAATTAAAAGTAGTCAAAAAAGAAGAAAAACCGGATTGGTTTAATAAAAATATTGAACAGGAAGAAGCTAGTAGTGATGATATAGCAACTTTAGAGGCTAGTTTGAATGATTTGTAGGAGGATATTATGCAAAAATTATCTGATTCATTAAAAAAAAATGATTTGAATACTCTTTTGGATGAGGCTTATGATGAAGCTTTGCTAGATGATAAATTTAAAGAGTTTGTGGTTAAGCTTAAAATAAAAAGAGATATTTTAAAAAAATATACATCTTTATTAGAGGAAAGTTCTAAGGAATATTATAATTGCAAAAATTGTCATAACATTATGGAATGTGCTAATAAGATTACGGGATATGCTAAATTACCTAGGTTAAATGGTGATAGTTTAGAATTTTATTATAAGCCTTGCAGATATAAAAAAAAGTTAGATGCTAAAGAAAAGTTGCATAGTAATACTAAATTGTTTAATGTTCCTAAGGAATTTAAAGAAGCTTCTTTTAAAAATATTTATAAAACCGATAAAAAGAGATATAGCACTATTTTATGGCTTACTGATTTTATTAAAAAATATAAACGGGATGTGCATCAGAAAGGTCTTTATTTATGTGGTAATTTTGGTAGTGGTAAGACTTATTTAATAGCAGCTATGTTTAATGAATTAGCTAAAGATGGAATTAATAGTGCGATTGTGTTTTGGCCAGAATTTTTGAATAGTTTGAAGGCTTCTTTTAACTCTGATGTAAAAAGTGAGTTTAAAAATAAGTATAATTATGTTAAAAAGGTGCCTCTTCTTTTAATTGATGATTTAGGAGCAGAGAGTGTTACTCCTTGGTCTAGAGATGAAATTTTATGTCCATTGCTTCAATATAGAATGGATGAGAAATTACCAACTTTTTTTACTTCTAATTTGAATTTTGAAAATTTAGAAAATCATTTGGCAATTACTTCTAAGGGTGATGAAATTATTAAAGCTGGCCGAATTATTTCTAGGATAAAACAGTTGTCAGAATATCAGGAACTAGTTAGTAAAAATTTAAGAAAATAGGCTTGACAAAGTAATTTACTATGATAAAATATAGTTAAATGTGATGAAGAGGACATGGTTATTAAATGTAGTTTTTAAGAGAGTTTAGAATGGTGAGATCTAAATAAACGAATTTGATAATTACTACCTCGAAGCAGATTTTCGAAAGATTATTCCGGTTAATTACCGTTATCCAATAAATTAAGTGATAAGGTAGGATGGTACCGCGTTTATACGCTCCTAATAATTTGTTAGGAGTTTTTAAATGGATAAAAAGCAAGTAAGAAAGTGTTATAAATTGGATATGCAACATTTTTTGAGAAGTTATTATGGGATTGATAATGAACAATTAATTTTAGATTTATCTAACTTGTCGCATAAAGATTTGAAGTATGTGGCTTCTGCATATGGATTTGATTTAATGAGAATTAATTTTGAATGTGTTTCGTTAGAACAATTGGCTAATGGAGAAATTATAATTGTTAAAGATGCTTTTGGCAATTCAGCTCCGTATGTTAATCCTAATAGAAATTTATTAAATGATGAAGATATTGGTTATGGTAATGAAATAGGTAGACAAAAGAAATTAAGGAAGGATGATTAGAATGATTGATATTAGAAAAGATGAAAGATTAAGTATACTTAATCATAGTTGTGCTCATTTACTTGCACAAGCCGTTAAACATTTATATCCAAAGGCTAAATTTTGGGTAGGCCCTGTTATTGCGGAAGGGTTTTATTATGATATTGATTTAGATGGGTACACTTTAACTAATGAGGATTTGGAAAAGATTTCTAAAGAAATGAAAAAAATAGCTAAAGATGGAAAACGAATTTATAGAGAAGAAATTTCAAAAGAAGATGCTTTAAATAAATTTAAAGATGATCCTTATAAGATAGATATTATTAATGAATTTCCAGAAGGAGAGGTAATTAGTTGTTATACACAGGGAGATTTTACAGATTTATGTAGAGGACCACATGTGGATAGTGTGAAAGAATGTAAAAATTTTAAATTACTTAAAGTAGCTGGTGCTTATTATAAAGGTGATTCTAATAATAAAGTTTTGCAAAGGATTTATGGGGTTTGTTTTGACAGTAAAGAAGAGCTAGAACACCATTTATGTTTGTTAGAAGAAGCTAAAGAAAGAGATCACCGCAAAATTGGTAAAGAGCTTGATCTTTTTATGGGGCATGAATTAGTGGGTCCTGGGCTTCAAATGTGGCTTCCTAATGGGGCAACTGTAAGATATGAACTTGAAAAATATATTAAAGAAAAGGAAGTTAAATTAGGATATAATCATGTTTATACTCCTTATTTGGCTTCTACTGAATTGTATAAAGTTAGTGGACATTGGGATCATTATAAAGATGATATGTTTCCTACTATGAAATTAGATAATGAAGAATTAGTCTTAAGACCAATGAATTGTCCGCATCATATGCTTATATATAAACATAAATTACATTCTTATCGTGATTTACCAATTAGAATTGGTGAACTTGCACCTGATTTTAGGTATGAGGCAAGTGGTGCAGTTTGTGGTTTAGAAAGAGTTCGTCAAATGTGTCAAAATGATGCTCATTTATTTGTTCGACCTGATCAAATAAAAGAGGAAGTTTCAAATGTTGTTAATTTAATTTTGGATGTTTATAAAGATTTTAATATTACAGATTATGAGTTTAGATTATCTTTAAGGGATAAAAATAATACAGAAAAATATTTTGATGATGATAAAATGTGGGAAAAAGCTGAAAGTGAACTTAGAAAAGTTTTAACTGAATTAGGTATTGATTTTTATGAAGCTGAAGGAGAAGCTGCATTTTATGGACCTAAGTTAGATGTCCAAATTAAATCAGCTATTGGACATGATGTAACTTTATCTACTTGTCAACTAGATTTTTTACTTCCTGAGAGATTTGATTTAACTTATATCGACGCGAATGGGCAAAAAGCTAGACCGGTAGTTATTCATAGAGCTATTTTAGGTACTTTTGATAGATTTATGGCATTTTTAATTGAAGAGACTAAAGGTGCTTTTCCTCTTTGGCTTTCTCCAGTTCAAGTTAATATAATACCAGTTAATAATGAATATCATTTAAAATATGCTCAAAAGGTAATGGAAAAATTAGCAAGCCAAAATATTAGAGTTAATTTAGATGATAGAGATGAAAAATTAAGTTATAAGATGCGTGATAGTCAGTCTCACAAGATTCCTTATACTGTTATTATTGGTGACAAGGAAAAAGATAATAAAAATATTAGTTATCGTTTATTTGGTCATAGAGAAACGGAAACTAAATCTTTAAAAGAATTTGAAAAGATGCTTTTTAAAGAAATTAAAGAAAGAGGATAATTTATGTTAGGTGCTATTATAGGCGATTTAGCAGGTTATTTATATGAGTATGATGAGTTTAAAAGTGGTAAGAATTTAGAAAGAAGATTAGAAGTTTTAAAGAAAGATAAATTATTAGAAGAAAATTGTTTTTACAGTGATGATACTATTTTGACAATTGCTATATTGGATGCTATTAAATGGTAAGATTATGAAAGTGTTTTAAAAGAATATGGCTTAAGGTATTATTTAAAGGAACTTATGACTAAAGCTAATCATTTTAAATTGTTTCTTTAGGGGGAGATACTGATACTATTGGAGTTATTACAGGTTCGATTGCCGAAGCATATTATGGTGTATTTGATGACTTAAAAGAGCAAGCACTTTCTAAATTACCTGATGATTTGGTACTAAAACTTGAAAAAGGCTATCAAAAGGTAAAGAAATTATGATATAATGATCAGTAGTTTGGAGGTAATTTAATGAGAGAATTTACAGAACAAGAACAAGTAAGACGTGATAAAGTTAAAGATTTAGTGAGTAGGGGAATAAAACCATTTGGTGCAAGATTTGATGTAACATCTAATTCTAAAATAATTAAAGAAGAACACGCTAATCAAAGTAAGGAAGAATTAGAAGAATTAAAAGATCATGTTATTATTGCTGGTAGAATAATGACTAAGAGAAGAAAAGGTAAAGCTGGATTTTTCCATATCCAAGATAAATATGGTCAAATTCAAATATATATATCTATTAATGAAGTTGGTGAAGAAGCTTACGATTTATTTAAAGCTTCTGATATTGGCGATATTGTTGGTATTGAAGGATATGTATTTAGAACTAATACAGGTGAACTTAGTGTTCATGCACTAAAATATTTTCATTTAGTTAAAGCTTTAAGACCACTTCCTGAAAAGTTTCATGGTCTTACTGATGTTGAAGAGAGATATAGAAGAAGATATGTTGATTTGATTATGAATGAAGAAGCTAGAAAAATGGCTTTTACTCGTCCAAAAATAATTAGAACAATTCAACATTACTTAGATAATTTGGGTTATACAGAAGTCGAAACACCTATTTTAAGTCCTATTTTAGGTGGAGCGGCAGCTAGACCATTTATTACACATCATAATGCTTTAGATATGGAATTTTATTTGAGAATAGCGACAGAATTACCACTTAAAAGATTATTAGTTGGTGGAATGGATGCTGTATATGAAATTGGTAGAATATTTAGAAATGAAGGAGTAGATAGAAAACATAATCCTGAATTTACAACAATTGAACTTTATAAAGCATATACAGATATGTATGGTATGATGGATGTTGCTGAAGGTTTATTTAGTACGGTGTGCAAAGAAATTAATGGAGATTATGATATTGAGTATGCTGGGCATAAAATCTCTTTAGAACCTAATTATAAACGTATTCATATGGTAGATGCTATCAAAGAAGCTTGCGGGGTTGATTTTTGGAAAGAAATGACTTTGGACGAAGCTAAAGAACTTGCAAAAGAATATGATGTTGAGGTTGAATCACATTTCGAATTTGGTCATATTGTCAATGCTTTCTTTGAAAAATTTGTTGAAGAAACTTTAATTGAACCAACATTTGTATACGGTCATCCAATCGAAATTAGTCCATTAGCTTCTAAAAGTGAGGATCCTAGATATACAGAAAGATTTGAATTGTTTATTTGTGGTATGGAATTTGCAAATGCGTTTACTGAGCTAAATGATCCAATAGATCAATATGAAAGATTTGAAAATCAGTTAAAAGAAAGAGAACTTGGTAATGAAGAGGCAAATGAAATGGATTTAGATTTTGTTGAGGCTTTGGAATATGGTATGCCACCAGCTGGAGGAATGGGTATTGGTATTGATAGAATGGTAATGCTTATGACTGGTGCAGAGACAATTAGAGAAGTTTTATTGTTTCCTCATATGAGAAATAAAAATGATTTAATTAGAAAATAAATTATTTTGTAAAGCAAGTGATATATCAAAAATATTACTTGTTTTTTTTTTTTTTTTTTTTGATAAAGTGGTATTGGTGATAAATAATATGAGAAGAATAACAAGAAAAGGCAGAAGAAAGAGAAAGCAAATTATCATTATAAGTTCTATATGTTTACTTTTATGTTTGTGTGTAGGTTATGCGGCGTTTGGAACACAACTTAGTATAAGAGCAAAAGGAAATATTAAGGAATATGAAATTGATAATTATATTGTTGATGGACTTTTTGCAATGTATGATGGAATTGAAAATACAGCTGATGGACATGGTGTACCTATTGATAATTGGTATAATAAAGCTTTGGATTTGAACCCTACAATTGCGAGTACAGCTAAAAGTACACTTATAAATTTTATGGCTAATAATTGGACTGATGATAATGGTTTGTTATTTAATGGTGTTGATAATATGGTTGATACTGGTTATTTACAAGAAGAATTGGGACAGGAAATTACTTTATCTTTTGTAGTATATACAACTTCTGTTGATAGTTATTATGGTTATTTTGGTTATCATCAAGGTCCGTCAGTGAATAAAGGAATGTCAATGCAATTTAATTCAACTGATGGTGGAGCATTTAGTTATTATGGTGAGTCAAGTAATTGTGGTGTTCATGTGGACAAAACTATAACTGATGAGAAAATATTAAACAAAAAAGTTAATATAACGGCTATTTTGAGTGCTAAAAATAGGATTGCTTTGTATTTGAATGGAGAAAAAATTGATGATAATGAATGTACAATTGCCTTTGAACCATATCCAAATAGTAATTTTATAATCGGTAAGACTTATGAACCATCTACTACAACCAAACGTTATTTTCAAGGAACAATGTATAATTTTATGGTTTATAAAAGAGTTTTAACTGATGAGGAAATTAGTAAAAATTATAAAGTTAATAAAGCAAGATATGATTTAGGTGAATAAATGAATAAAATCTAGTGCATAGAATACACTAGATTTTTAAATATTAAACTTTTATTATAATAATTTTCTTTTAGAGAAAAATAGTATATAATAGTTATAGAAAGTAGGTTATAATATGAATAAAAATGGTTTTACTTTAATTGAAATACTTGCGGTTATTACTATTTTATCGGTGATTGCACTTATTACTACACCAATTATTTTTGATGTGGTTGAAGATTCTAGAATGAACACTTTTACCAGAAGTGTAGAAGAGATGAGAAATGTTATTGATATGGATTATAATGAGTATGCAAGAAGTGGTGAGGTAGAATATAAATATGAAAATAATAAATTGATATGTGTTAAATGTGATAAAGGTGCTGATTTAGAGTTGGATTTTACTGGAGAGATAGATGATGCTGAGGGGGTTTTTATCAATGTGGATGGTAAGGTTTCTTTAGAGGTTGAGAATGATAGATATAAGGCTACTGATGATGGTAGTGGCAAGGTGATTACAGAAAAAAAACAGTAATAAAAAAGTTATCCCTTAATATAATTAAATAGGAATGTACTAGGAGGGATAATAATGATAAATAAAAGAAGTTTATGGTTTTTAACTTTGTTTAGTTTGATTTTAGTACTTAGTGTTTATTATATTACTATGCCAAGTGAACTTTTGATGGCGACTAATAATGGTAGTAAGGAAGATACTGAAACAGTATCAGCTAGTGTAGAAAATGAAGAAAGTGCAGAACTAGTGGCTTTAAGAGTTGAGTCTGAAGAAAAGCTATTGGATGAAATTACGGAGTTAAAAAAAGTTTTAACTGATTCTAATTCTTCTACGGAAGAAAAAAATGCGGCTTTTGAAAAGATGCAAGATTTAAATAAAAATAGAGGAACAGAGGAATCTTTGGAAAATAAAATTAAAAATGAATTTAATTTAAAGTCTTTTGTCAGTATTGATGAGACTGGTGTTACAGTTGTTGTAGATAGTAAAAAGCATGATAAGGCTTTAGCTAATAAAATTATGCGTTTGGTTCAAGAGGAATTTGAAACATCAATGAGTATATCAGTTAAATTTCAAAAATAAATTGCTATAAATATTGGCAATTTTTTTAATTGATTAAAAGGAAAGACAATGAAAAAGACAAATAATACCTTTAAAGAAATAGGCAGAAGAAAAGGACTTGAAGATGGCAAAGTTTTAGAAAAATTGAAATAGCTAAGAAAATGTTTAAGGAAAATATTGATGAGCAAATTATTTCCAAAGAAACTGGTCTAAGCTTGGAAAAAATTCTAGAGTTAAAAGAATAATTTAGATAGTTTATAAGTTTAAACTTTCTTTTTTTTGGGTTATTTTCCTTTCACTTATATATTTACTAAGCATACAATAATATGAGTAAATATAAACCATCCCGCCTTAGGAAAGTGAGGGAATTTATGAAAAAGGGCATTTTAACTAAAAGGGAACGTGAGGTCTTTGAATTGCTTATTCAAAATTATACTACTATCGAAATAGCAGATAAATTAAAAATTAGCGATAAAACAGTAAGAAATCATATATCAAATGCCATGCAGAAGCTTGGCGTTAAGGGCCGTGCGGGAGCAGTGATTGAGCTACTTAGACTTGGAGAACTTTCATTATAAAAGGTCATAAATTAGGCCTTTTTTTCATATGTTTTAAATGGGTGAAGTGTATGCTTAAAAAAATATCAATTAGGAAAATTATTTTATCTTCTTTAGCTTTGTTTGCAATGTTTTTAATATATATTATTCCTGCTAATGAAAATAGTTTAGATATAAAAGAAGAATTAGAATATGTTAATACAAACATTGAAAGTTCACCTATATTTTTAATGGACCAAAATAGTTATGTGGCTTTGACTAGTGTAGCTTTAAATGATACTAATATTGAAAATAAAGCTAGACAATTAATTAAAGTTTTAACTATTGGTGGGATGGATAGTAAAATTCCTAGTGGTTTTAGTGCGATTATTCCACCTAATACAGAAGTTTTGAATTTAAGTTATGAAAATGGAGTTTTAAAGGTAGATTTTTCTAAAGATTTATTAAATATTTCAGAAAAATTAGAAGAAAAAATGGTGGAATCTATTGTTTATACTTTAACTTCAATTGATAAAGTTGATGGGGTTATTATATATGTTGAAGGAGATATTTTAACTAAGTTACCTAAAACTAAGATTAATTTACCTTCTACTTTGGATAAAACATTTGGAATAAATAAGGAATTTGATTTAACTAGTACTAAAGATATTACGGATGTAACTGTTTATTATATTAATCAGATAAGTGATAACTATTATTATGTTCCAGTTACTAAATATGTCAATGATGATAGGGATAAGGTTAGTATTATTATAGATGAGCTAGCAAGTAATTTTAATCCAAATAAGAATTTAATGAGTTTTTTAAATGATGGGACTAAGCTTGTATCTAGTGAGGTCAAAGATGGAAATATGTATTTAAATTTTAATGAAGAAATTTTAAATAGTTCGGTTAATCAAGATATTTCTAAGGAAACATTAGATATGATTTCACTTTCTATTGGGGCTAATTACGAGGTTAAAGAGGTTATTTTTAATGTGATGGATAGAGAGTTATATAAAATTGCTTTATAAAGGTGTAAAGGAGTTATTTGATACAGAAAATGACTTCTTTTTTATTTTGTGATGTGTTAAAATTATAATAAGGTGATGGTAATTTGAAGGCATACACAAAAAGTAAAGAAGAATTATTTAAAGAGTTAAGTACTAGTGAAAAGGGTTTAACTAAAGAGGAAGCTTTAAAAAGACTTCAAACAAATGGTAAAAATGTTATAAATAAAAGTAAAAAAATTTCTATTTTTAAGATGATTATTGGTCAGCTTACGGATAAAATGATAATTATTTTATTTATTGCATCTATTTTATCATTTATTTTGGGAGAAGCTGCTGAAGGTATAGTTATATTAATTATTATTGTAATTAATGCGGTTATAAGTATTTTTCAAGAGAAAAAAGCAGCAGATGCGGTAGAAGCTTTAAGGAATATGAATGCACCTATGGCAACAGTTATAAGAGATGGTTCAGCACAGGATATTCATTCTGCTGATTTAGTTATCGGCGATATTGTATTTTTAGAAGCTGGGGATATTGTGCCAGCGGATATAAGATTATTTAAAGATAATGAACTTATGATAGATGAGTCGGCTTTAACTGGAGAGAGCGAAGCGGTTAATAAAGATGCTTTAGCTATTTTAAAAGATGGTCTTGCTTTAGGCGATAGAGTGAATATGGCATATTCATCTACAATAGTTAATTATGGTACGGGTTTAGGTGTTGTTACAAGTGTGGGCATGAATACTGAAGTTGGTAAAATAGCTCATATGCTTGAGAATACAGATGAGTTAGATACTCCACTTAAAAGAAAATTAGAAGCTGTGGGTAAGACTTTGAGTATTGTTGGAATTATAGTAAGTATTTTGATTTTTGTTATTGGTTTATTATATGGCAAAGATATTATTTCTCTTTTAATGATTTCTATTTCTTTAGCTATTTCAGTTATTCCTGAAGGACTGCCTGCTACGGCAACTATTGTTATGGCTTTAGGGGTTCAAAGGATGGCTAAAAAAAATGCTTTGGTTAAAAAACTTCCAGCGGTGGAGACTTTAGGTAGTGCGAGTGTGATATGCACAGATAAAACAGGAACACTTACCCAAAATAAGATGACAGTGGTTAAAGCTTTATTTTATGATGATTTTATTTTAAATAAAGAAGGAAATATTCCTAATGAATTTTTACTTGGGTGTATGTTATGTAATAATGCTTCTTTAAACGAATCTTCTACAGGAGACCCTACGGAAGTGGCTTTGCTTGAGTATGTTAAAAAAGAAAATAATGATTTATTTAATACTAAATTTAATAGGGTTTTTGAACAACCTTTTGATTCTGTTAGAAAAAGAATGTCAGTTATTTGTGAGGTTAATGGTAAGCGTGTATGTTATACCAAAGGGGCTTTGGAAGAATTATTAGAACTTTGCCCATATATTTTAAAGGATAATGAGATTATTTTATTAACTGATGAGATTAAGGTAAAAATATTAGATAAATGTGAAGAACTTTCATCAGAAGCTTATAGAATTTTAGGGTTTGCCTATAAAAATGTGGATACTATTTATAAAGAAGGGGATAATGTTGAAGATAATTTGATTTTTATCGGTATTTCTTCTATGATAGATCCACCTAGAGAAGAAGTTATGCCTGCGATGAAGACATTTAAAGAAGCGGGTATTAAGGTAGTAATGATTACTGGCGATCATAGATTAACAGCTAAAGCGATTGCGAAAAAATTAGATATTTATAGTGATGATGATTTAGTTATGACTGGGGAAGAATTACATAGGATAAGTGATGAAGAACTTATTAAAAAAGCTCCAAGAATTACTGTTTTTGCGAGAGTTGCTCCTGAAGATAAATTAAGAATTGTTAAAGCTTATAAAGCTAATGGGGAAGTTTGTGCAATGACTGGTGATGGAGTTAATGATGCACCTGCTTTAAAACAAGCTGATATTGGAGTTGCAATGGGTAAGGTTGGTACAGATGTAGCTAAGGAAGCTGCTGATATGCTCCTTTTAGATGATAATTTTACGACAATAGAAGTGGCAGTTAAAGAAGGCAGAAGGGTTTACAGTAATATTCAAAAGGTTATACAGTTTTTACTTTCTGGAAATATTGCGGAAGTTTTGGTGGTATTCTTTTCAGTAGTGTTTAATTTATCAGTACCATTAATGGCAGTACATATTTTATTTATTAATTTAGTAACTGATACACTTCCTGCTTTAGCTTTAGGGGTGGACCCAGAAAATCCTGATGATATGAAGAAAAAGCCAGTAAAAGAAGGAAGTTTGTTTGAAAAAGGATTAGTCACAAGAGTTGTTTTTTATGGAATTTTATTAGCTCTTATTTCTTTAATAGCTTATATAATTGGCGTGAAAAATGGTTATAAAGATGGAATTACTATGGCGTTTTTGGTTTTATGTTTATCACAGATTGTCCATGCTCTTAATCAGCACTCTTCTACTTTATCAGTTTTTTCTAAAAAACATCCAAAGAACAAATATCTTTATATGGCAATGTTTGCTTCATTCATTATCTTAATGTTTGTTGTTTTAGTGCCACCTATAGCTAATTTCTTTTCGTTAGTTAGTTTGAATTTTAGTGAATGGGTTATTGTTACTTTACTTTCTTTAACTCCTTTAGTTGTAGTGGAGATATTTAAACTTATTAGAAATATGTAAAGGGGGAATTTTAAATGGATGATATTTCAAAAAAAATAGAGATTTTAGATAAATATTTTAGAGCAGCTAATTATTTATCTGCCTGTCAATTATATTTATTGGATAATCCTCTTTTAAAAAGAGAGCTTAGAAAGGAAGATTTGAAAAAGAAGATTGTTGGACACTGGGGAACTGTTCCATCACAAAATTTTATTTATGCTCATCTGAATAGATTAATTAAAGATAATAATTTAAATATGATTTATGTTTCTGGCCCTGGTCATGGGGGAAATAGTCCTTTATCTAATGTTTATTTAGAGGGAACTTATAGTGAAATTTATCCTGATATTACTTTAGATGAGGAAGGATTAAAGAAGTTTTTTAAACAATTTTCTTTTCCTGGTGGTGTTCCTAGTCATGCGGCTCCTGAGACACCTGGCTCTATTCACGAAGGAGGGGAACTCGGTTATTCTTTAGCTCATTCTTTTGGGGCTGTTTTAGATAATCCTGATTTGATAGTAGCGTGCGTTATTGGTGATGGGGAAGCAGAAACTGGCCCACTTGCGACTTCTTGGAATGGTAATAAGTTTATTAATCCTAAAACAGATGGAATTGTTTTACCTATTTTAAATTTAAATGGTTATAAAATTAGTAACCCAACTATATTTGGAAGAATGAGTGAAAAAGAGTTAGGAAGTTATTTTTATGGTTTGGGTTGGCACCCTTATTTAGTTGAAGCTAAGGATATTATGACTTTGCACAAAAAAATGTATTATACTTTAGATAGAGTTTTAGAAGAAATTAAAATGATTAAAAGTGGTAAGTATGATAAGACTTTATATCCAATGATTATTCTTAAAACACCTAAGGGTTTTACAGGACCAGATGTTGTTGATGGAAAGAAAATAGCTGGTACATTTAGAGCTCATCAAGTACCTATACAACCTGATAGTGATAGTCATATTAAACAGATAGAAGACTGGCTTAGAAGTTATAAGCCTTTAGAATTGTTTGATGAAAATGGTAAATTAAATGAGGAGATTAAGGAAATTATTCCTACTGGTAAATATAGAATGGGAGCTAATCCTAATGCGAATGGTGGTCTACTTAGAAGGATAATTAAATTACCTGATAGATTTGATTTAGAAGTTAAGTTTGATAAAAGAGGTAAGTTTAAAACTCAAGATATGTTAGAACTTAGTAAATATATCAAAGATGTTTATAAACTTAATGATAATTTTAGGTTATTTTGTCCAGATGAGGCAATGAGTAATAGACTTTATGAAATGTTTGAAGTTACTAATAGGGACTGGCAAGAAGATATTAAAGATACTGATGAATATTTGAGTAAAGATGGTAAGATTATGGATAGTTATTTATCAGAACATTTTTGCGAAGGTTTATTAGAAGGCTATTTACTTACTGGCCATCACGGGGTGTTTGTCAGTTATGAATCTTTTATTAGAGTAATTGATTCTATGGCTAGCCAGCACGCCAAATGGCTGAAAGTGTGTCAAAATTTGAAATTTAGAAGGGATATTTCTTCACTTAATTATATTTTGACTTCTAATGTTTGGCAACAAGACCATAATGGTTATACTCATCAAGAGCCAGGTTTTTTAAATCATATGGCTACTAAAAAAGATAGTATTGTTAGAATGTATTTACCAGCTGATGCAAATATGCTTATTACTTGTTTTGATGAATGTATGAAAAGTAAGAATTTAATTAATACTATAGTTGCTTCTAAACATTCATCTTTACAGTGGCTTAATATGAAGGAAGCTAAGGAGGAATTTGATAAAGGTTTAGCTATATGGAAGTGGGCATCTGATAATAATCCCGATATAGTAATGGTAACTATAGGGGACTGCCCTACGTTAGAAGGGATTGCGGCAGTTAAATTATTTAAAGAAAAATTTCCTAATATAAATGTAAGATTTGTCAATGTGGTAGATTTAATGTGCCTTAAAAAATCTTTAGAGTATTCTAAATCACTTAGTGATGAAGAATATGATAGGATCTTTACTAAAGATAAACCAATTATTATTAATTTTCATGGATATCCTTCATTAATTTATGAATTTACTTATTTTAGACATAATAAAAATATGATAGTTCATGGATATGAGGAAGAAGGAACTATTACAACTCCTTTTGATATGAGAGTTTTAAATAAGATAGATAGATATCATTTAGTAATTGATATGATTAATAGTCTTGATTTAGGTTATAAAGGGGAAAAAGTGATTAAGGAAATGGAAGATATGCTTGCAAAACACCACGATTATATTAGAGAATTTGGTGTAGATATGGAAGAGATTTCTAATTTTACTTTAGAATAAACTTAAAACATATTCTGATTATTTGAATATGTTTTAATTTTGAAATTTTATCTTTTTAGGTTATAATATATTTGGTGAAGAAAAATGGCGGGAAGAGATAGATATAAACTAGTATATCATTATAAAGATGGTGGGACAAAAACATTTGAATTAGATTATGAAGACAAAACACATAGAAAAGCTTTTACACTTACAGAGTTAGATATGTTAACTACTAATTTTCCTAATGAAAAAGAGCTTGAAAAAGCACTTAATTTAGTATTTCCTGGTTATGAAAACGGATATTTTGTTATTGAATATAAAAGTGGTGGAACTATATCTTCAATGGAACTTGTTTTTAGTGATATGACTTTTATTAAAGAGCTTGCTAGTAAAAATTTAAGAAATTCAACAGTTTCTAAGGCAGATATAAATATTTATATGAAACAGATGTTGAACAAATTAGAGAAAGATGATGAATTTTTAAAATATATATACACTCATAGATATATTAATGAGTATTTTAGAAATGCTTTTAGTAATTACTTAATGCTTAAACATTCTGATGAAAAAGAAGCTCAAAGTGTTCTTTGGCAAGCAGAAGCAACGCTTAGAAGAGAATTTATGAGATATAAGACTATTAGAGGATTAGAAGTTGGCAGAAAAAATTATGAATTAGAAAAACAAAATATATATGTGAACAATGATCATAGAGGATTAACCGTAATGGAAAAGGCTAAATTAGAATATGAGCTTAACCATTCTAAAAAGGTAAAAAAGAGAAATAAACCTAAAAAAAATGATGTAATAGATGGTCAATTACCACTTTTTGATCCAGAACCTTATACAGAAAATAAAAAAGGGAAGACTAGATAGTGATTTTGTATCCAATAAATTGTGATGATTAGTGAAAGATAAGGATGAAATTTATATTTTGTGAAAATTTTAAAACAAATAAGCATTAAAAAGTTTATTTGTTTTTTCTATTTGTGGTATACTTAATAATAGGTGATGCTATGAAGAATGTATATAAGTTTTTGGATTATTTGAAATATGAAAGAGGTTTTTCAGAGCATACCATACAAAATTATAAGATTGATTTAAAAGGATTTTATGATTTTGTTTTAGATAATAATATTGATATTGATTTAGTTAGAGATTATTTAAGAGAATTGTATGAAAAAAAATATAGTACTAAAACTATATCTAGAAAAGTAAGTTCTTTAAAAAGTTATTTTAAATATTTAGAAAGTGAAGGCATTATTAAAGATAATTTTATGAGTTTAATAAGTAATCCAAAATTAGAAAAAACATTACCTAATTATTTAAATTATGATGATTTAGAAAAATTGTTAAATTATCCTGACATTAGTAATAAATATGGTTTACGAGATGCTTTAATATTAGAAATGCTTTATTCTACTGGGGTTAGAGTTAGTGAACTTGCTAATATAAGATTAAACGATATTGATTTTAACGATAGAAAAATATTAATATTAGGTAAAGGTAATAAGGAAAGATATGTTTATTATGGAAGTAAGTGTGAAAGACTACTTAATGATTATTTAAAGATAGACCATAGGAATAGTCCTTATTTACTAATTGGGAAAACAAGTAATAGATTAAATGAAAGAAGGATTAGAAGTATTGTAACAATTGCGGCTAAAAAAGCAGGAATAAATATACACGTTTCGCCACATACTTTAAGGCATACTTATGCAACACATATGCTTAATGATGGAGCTGATTTAAAAAGTGTTGGGGATTTACTTGGCCATGAAAGCTTATCGACAACACAAATCTATACTCATGTTTCTAATGAAAGATTAAGGCAAGTTTATTTGAGTGCTCATCCTAGAGCTCACAAGAATTAAAAGGAGGCTATTTTGATGAAAAAATATGTTTATTTATTTGATGAAGGCAATAAAGATTTAAGAAATTTATTAGGTGGTAAAGGGGCTAATTTAGCAGAAATGACTAATATGGGCCTTCCTGTACCATATGGACTTACAGTAACAACTGAAGCTTGTAATTTATATTTTAGTGATGGCGAGTTATTGAATGAAGATGTTCAAAAACAGATTTTAAAAGGAATTAAAAGAATTGAAGAAAAAACTGGTAAAAAATTAGGGGATACTAATAACCCTCTACTTTTATCTGTTAGAAGTGGCTCGCCTATCAGTATGCCTGGGATGATGGATACAATTTTAAATTTAGGTTTGAATGATGAAATTGCTTTAGCTTTAGCTAAAGATGAAGATAGTAAAAGATTCATTTATGATTCTTATAGAAGACTTATCATGATGTTTGCTGATGTGGTTAAAGGCAAAGGAAAGGATAAGTTTGAAGACTATTTAACTAAATATAAAGAAAACAAGGGAGTTAAAAATGATTTGGAATTGACAGCTAATGATATGGTGGCTTTGACTGAAACTTTTAAAGATTTATATAAAAAATTAGTTAAAGAGGAATTTCCTAAAGAACCATTACTTCAACTTATGCAGGCAGTTACGGCGGTATTTAGGTCTTGGCATAATAAAAGAGCTGTTATTTATAGACAGATGAATAATATTTCTGATAATTTAGGAACAGCGGTTAATGTTCAAGAGATGGTTTATGGTAATTTATCGGAATTTTCTTTAACAGGTGTGGCTTTTTCGAGAAACCCTGCTAATGGAGAAGATAAGTTATATGGTGAGTATTTAGTTAAAGCCCAAGGAGAGGACATTGTGGCAGGTGTTAGGACACCACTTTCTATTGATAAATTGGAAAAGGATAATGTTAAGATTTATAATGAATTAAAGGATTATAGTAAACTTTTGGAAAAACATTATAAAGATATGCAGGATATGGAATTTACAGTGGAAAATGGGAAACTTTATATGCTTCAGACAAGAAATGGTAAAAGGACACCAATGGCTAGTTTGAATATTGCTATAGATTTAGCTTTAGAAGGATTAATTAGTAAAAAAGAAGCACTTATGAGACTTGATACTAAAGATATAAATGGTATGTTACATCAGAGTTTTGATAGTGATGTTTTGGCTAAAACTAAACCTATTACTAAAGGTTTGCCAGCTTCTCCTGGAGCGGTATCTGGACAAATATGTTTTAATACTTTAGAGGTTAAGGAAAAATATGATAAAAAAATCAAAACTATTTTAGTTAGAGAAGAAACTTCTCCTGAGGATATCGAGGCTATGAAATATGCGGATGGTATTTTAACCGTTAGAGGTGGTATGACTTCTCATGCGGCAGTTGTTGCTAGAGGTATTGGTAAGTGCTGTGTAAGTGGCTGTGAAAATGCTATGGTTGATGATAAAAAGAAAGTTATGATTATTAATGGTATTCAGTATACTGGTGCTGATTATATTTCTTTAGATGGTCAAACGGGTAATGTTTATGAAGGTGTTATAAAGACTGTTCAAAATAGTTTGAGTGATAAATTTTTAATGATGTTAAAGTGGGCTAAAGAACATAAAAAATTAGAAGTTAGAGCTAATGCGGATACGGCTAAAGATGCAGATGTAGCATTTAATTTTGGGGCTGAAGGTATTGGTCTATGTAGGACTGAACACATGTTTTTTGAAAAGGATAAAATATTTGCTATTAGAAAGATGATAGTTGCACCAAATGAAAAAGAAAGAATTGAGGCTTTAACTGTTTTATTAGGTATGCAAACTAAAGATTTTGCAGGATTATTTAAAGTAGCTAATGGAAAGGTTTTAACTATTAGATATTTAGATCCACCATTACATGAGTTTTTACCTAAAACAGAAGAAGAGATTAAAGAGCTTGCAAATAGTTTAAGTGTTAGCGTTAGTTCTTTGCATAAAAAAATAGATTCTTTAAAAGAATTTAATCCAATGATGGGACTTAGAGGATGCAGGCTTTCTATTGTCTATCCTGAGATTGCAATTATGCAGACAACAGCTATATTTAAGGCAGCTAAAAAGGTAATGAAACAGGGAATTAAAGTTAAACCTGAGATTATGATTCCTTTAGTTGGAGATATTAATGAGTTTATTTATTTAAAAAATATTATTTTGGATATAGCTAAAAGGTTAGATAAAAATAATGAAATTAAATATAAAATTGGAACAATGATAGAAGTTCCAAGAAGTGCGATTAATGCTGATGTGATTGCCAAAGAAGCCGATTTCTTTAGTTTTGGAACTAATGATTTGACACAAATGACATTTGGTTTTTCTAGAGATGATGCTGGTGCATTTATTAATGATTATTATCAAAAAGGTATTTTGGAATTTGATCCTTTTAAAACGATAGATAAAGACGGTGTTGGCAAACTTATGCTGGTAGCCATAAGATTAGCAAAAAATTCTAACAAAAAAATAGAATTAGGTGTTTGCGGAGAACATGGTGGAGATAAAGAAAGTATTGAGTTTTTTGATAAAATAGGTTTAGACTATGTTTCTTGTTCACCTTATAGAGTGCCTTCTGCCATTTTAGCTGCCGCCCAAGCGGAAATAAGTAAGGAATTATGTTAAAATACTTGAAGAAAGTTTATTCCATCATAAAGATGGAGTTTTCTTTTGTAATATGATAAAATGTTTAGAGTTAGAAGTATTAGGTGATTTGATATGACAATTAATGAGGTAGTTTTTATTGATAGTTTACCAAAACTTGATTTACATGGTTTTGATAGAGATAGTGCGAGAGTAGCTATTGATGATTTTATTAGAGATAATAAAAAAATGAGAAATGAAGTGGTTTTGATAGTTCATGGTATTGGTCTAGGGATTGTTCGAGATGTATGTATAAATACACTTGGTCATAATAGAGATGTATTAGAATTTAAAAGTGCGTATGCGAATAGAGGATGTATGCTTGTACAGATAAAAATTTAAATATTTTGTTTTGAGGAAATTATTACCTTTTGTTTGACATTTGTGTATAAATGTGTTAATATAATTCACATATTTGAAAGGGGGAAAAGAGCTATGTATGATGAGGATAATACAGAAAAACACGAAACACTGAAAGGTTTTTTTATAAAAATTGTGTTGGTTGTTGTTTTTATATTTGTGTTAATGATGCTTTTTCCAACTAAAGGATTTGTTACAAATTATGTGGATGAAAAAGTTAAAGAAAATCTTGGTGGTACTGATAATTTTAATAGTAATTTACTTGCAATGGCGACTGCTGGTAGTGGCTATTTTACTTCATCAAGATTGCCGGTTGATACTGGGGATAAAGTTAAAATGACTTTGGGAGAAATGTATGAAAATAAATTACTTGTAAAATTTACAGATAGTAATCATAGAACTTGTAATAATAGTAAATCTTATGTAGAGGTTACCAAAGATTCTGAAGAATATACAATGAAAGTTAATTTAGCATGTACAGATAAAGAAGATTATATAATGCTTCATATGGGTTTAGATGGAAAGCAGTTTCCCAGTACCAGCACCGCAAGGTGCGAGTTCGTAAAAAATCTTGACGATACTTGGGCATATGGTAATTGGTCAAGTTGGAGTACTAGAAAGATAAAGGAAACTAGTACTGTTCAAGTACAAACAAAAGTAAGCAAAGTTCAAAACGGAACAAAAAGAGTTATGCGGACCAAGGTTATTGAAGATAATGCTGTGAAGGTTAATTATAGTGGTAATATAAAATATGTGTGTGCATCTAGTTATAATAATGCTGGGACATATAATAATTTTGTTAAGTGCCGAAAAACTATTATAACTTATGTTAATGAACCAATTTATAAGAATGTTACTTATTATAGATCTCGTAGTAAAACTTTAAATGGTAAAATAGATACAAAATGGTCAACTTGTGATGATGAATCATTAATTGAACAAGGATATGTTAAAACTGGAAATGAAAGCTAGGGTTGCCTAGTTTTCTTTTGCTACTGCCAAGTGCTTGTCAAATTTTAGCTAATATATGTTTTGTGTTTGATTTATGATTATATATATGTTACTATAATAATAGTATAGTAGGCCACAAGGAAGGGACTGAACATCAATGGAAAAGTATATTTTTGAATATAAAAATGAAAATGAATTTAAAAAGTTGGAAAGTGCTTTGAAAAAGTATAATATGCTAGCTTTTAAAAAGTTATATTTTGAATATTATCCTAAGATTAAAGCTGGGGAATTTTTAGGTGTCGTTGTGGCAGAAGATGAGAAAACAAAAAAATATGAAGTAACTTTACCAACAGATGCTTTATTTGCTAAGGTACATGGGGAAGTAAAGCTTCATTATGAAGTAAATGATGAAAATAAAAGTGTTACTTTGTTAACTTTGTCGCCTGAGGATATTTTAAGTGAAGGGCATCAATCAGAACTTGTTACTTATAAAGGAGTAATGCTTTCTAAGGAACATTCTGATAAGGATAAATTTAAAATAAATTTATTAAATATGATTAATAAAGTATAATTTTTTAACTTACTTCTTGCATATTATTTGTTAATGTGATATTATATAGAGGTCAGTTAAGTTGGACCCTTAGCTCAGTTGGTTAGAGCATCCGGCTCATAACCGGACGGTCGATGGTTCGAGTCCATCAGGGTCCACCATTTAAATGCGGGCGTGGCGAAATTGGTAGACGCACTAGACTTAGGATCTAGCGCCTTACGGCATGGGGGTTCAAGTCCCTTCGCCCGCACCAATTGTTAAAGTCAAAATAAGTATTTTTTATACTTGTTTTTTTGTTTATTGGGAATTTGCTATGGTTTAGAATGTATCCAAATGAAAAATAAAAAGAATTAATAAAACAATTGGTGGTTCTAGATTTATAATATAATTGTTTTTTAGATGATAAAATAAAAGAATATGAGGATTAAAACAAAACTTATTTCAAATATAAATTTGACATTAATTAAATGCGTGATATAATAAGCCATGTTATTTTGATATAAGAAGAAAGGAAAAAAGCAAATGAAAACAATTGAAAATGATCAAATCCAAAAAATTTCAGAAATAATTAAAGAAATTCAACAAACACATACTAGCAAACAAAAATATTCTAAAAAAATAATTACAACTTTAAAACCAGATGAAAAAAATGACTTTGCATGTCAATACTATAATATTATGGGAGATACAAGTTTAATTGATCTTTTATCACAAATATATAATCAAGATATACAACTAAGAAAATTAATTATTAGTTTTATGATACAACAAAATTTATTAAAACCATATCCAGATACAATTGCTGAATGTTTTTACGGAAATTCAAAAAAACCATTACTTGAACCACATCATCAAACATATAGTGTTCAAAAAGTAATTAGAGAATATGATTATCAAAATTGGCTTGAACCATTTAATGAAAATATTATTTTCCAAGAAACTAAAACAAAGCATCCAGCTTATCGTATTTATAAAGACAAAAATGGCAATTTAATCAAATTTGATAAAGAAAAAGCCACACAAATAAAATTAGCAATTGTAGATCATGGTATTTTCCCAGCAAAATGTATAGTAGAAGGGGCTTACCAATATGTAGCAAACGACACATTTAATGATTACATACAAAATTTAACAAATAAACATCAAAGGAGGAAAATATAATGAGCGAAAATGAAATAATAACAGCTGAACAAGTCTGTGAATTAATAAAGCAAACTAAAGGAATTAATAGTAAACCATTCGATAAAGATAAAAAAATAAACTTTGCATATCATTATTGGAATATAAATTCTGAAGATATAACTGATCTATATAATAGTTTAGCACACATTAACACTTCTCAAACAGCCGACATGGCAAAAACAATTGGAGAATTTTTAGATCATCAAAATATAACTTACATTCATAAATTAGGAGTTAATTTTTTCAATAAAGATATAGATTACATTAAAGGTGTAACCGAAAAAATTAAAAATAACGGAAACTGGTTAAGCCAATACAATGTAGAAAGAGAATTTACTAAACAATCTCAAAGTCAATTTCCAATACTATATAAATATATTAAACAAGATGGTTCTATTTTTACAATTGATAAAAATGCGGCAACAAATATTTTGGCTATATTTACAAGTCAAAATGTTCCAACCGCAAAATGTATAATTACATCAAGTTTTCCATATTATGCAAACGATAATATAGATTCTTATATAAAAACATTAAAAAAATTGAAATAACAGGTGCAAATTTTAATTTGCTCTGTTTTTTTATATACTAGTTCGGAAAATACTTTAATCATCAACAATATGCTTAGTTTAATATTTGTTGTTGGTTGGCCGTGTAATTATTTCCCGAACTAATAGATAAAAAATTATTTAATTTATAAATTAAATAAAGATTGGATAAAATAGTGGAAAACATGATATAATTTTATATAAGGTGATAACTATGAAATTATATAATACTTTAACAAAAAAAGTGGAGGAATTTTTTCCTTATGATGAAAAGCAAGTTACAATGTATACATGTGGACCAACAGTTTATTATTATGCCCATATTGGTAATTTAAGAACTTATATTTCTGAAGACATTTTAGAAAAAGGGTTAAGATATTTAGGTTATAATGTTAAAAGATGTATGAATATTACTGATGTTGGGCATTTGACTGGTGATGGTGATACTGGTGAAGATAAATTGATGACGGCTGCCAAAAAAGAACATAAATCAGTTTTGGATATTGCAAAATTTTATACTGAAGCTTTTTTTAAAGATTTAGAAAGGTTAAATATAAAAAAACCTGATATAATAAGTCCAGCAACTGAAAATATTGATTTTTATATTAAGATGATTAGTAAGTTACTTGATGAAGGTTATGCTTATGAATCTGGCGGTAATATATATTTTGACACTTCTAAATATCCAAATTATTATGAACTTTCTGGAAGAAGTAAAGATGATTTGTTTTTAGCAGTAAGGGAAGATGTTGATGTTGATCAGAATAAAAAAAATCCTTTTGATTTTGGCCTTTGGTTTACTAATTCTAAATTTAAAGATCAGGAATTGAAATGGGATAGTCCTTTTGGATATGGTTATCCAGGATGGCATATTGAGTGTAGTGCGATTGCTATTCAAAACTTAGGGGAACATTTAGATATTCATTGTGGAGGTATTGATAATATTTTTCCACATCATACTAATGAAATTGCTCAATCTGAGTGTTATTTAGGACATAAATGGTGTAATTATTGGGTTCATATGGAATTTTTAAATGATAAATCTGGAAAAATGAGTAAGTCAAAAGGGGATTCTAAGGATTTGAATAGTTTGATAGAAAAAGGTTATGATCCAATTGTGTATAGATATTTTTGTTTACAATCTCATTATAGAAAAGTTTTGGTTTATAGTTTAGAAAGTTTGGATATGGCTACAAATGCTTATAATAAGCTTAAAAATAAGATAAAAAATATTAAAAACAATCTTGATGGTGAAATAAATTATGATATAGCAGATGAATATCAAAAACGATTTAAAGATGCTTTTTCTAATGATATTAATACTTCTATGATGCTTACTGTTTTATATGATGTAATTAAAAGTGATATAAACAATAGTACTAAACTTTATTTGATTAAAGATTTTGATTCAGTGCTTTCTCTTTCTTTACTTGAAGATGAGGAAATTTCTAAAGAATTAGAAAATTATATTTTAAGTAAGATTGAAGAGAGAAATCAAGCTAAGAAAGGAAAAAATTATGCTCAAGCTGATGCGATTAGGGAAGAATTGCTTAGTAAGAATATTGTGATCAAAGATACGAGAGAAGGAACTGTTTTTGAAATTAGAAAGTAATGGTATTTTAGTTGTTAATAAAGATAAAGGTTATACCAGCCGGGATGTAGTGAATATTATAAGCAAATTGTTTGGAACTAAAAAAGTTGGACATAATGGAACGTTAGATCCTTTGGCGACAGGGGTTTTAGTTATTTGTTTAAATCGGTATACAAAATTAAATGAATTGCTTGCTTCTAATGAAAAGGAATATCAAGCGGAAGTTACTTTAGGAATTAAAACTGATACTTTGGATGTGGATGGAAATTTATTAGAAAAAAGGAAAGTTTCTATTAATAAAGAGAATTTGAATAGAGTATTAAAAAAATTTGAAACAACTTATGAACAAGAAGTCCCTGTTTATTCGGCAGTTAAGGTTAATGGAAAAAAACTTTATGAATATGCTAGAAGTGGGGAGAATGTTATTTTGCCTAAGAAAAAAGTTACGATTAAGAAAATTGACCTTTTAGAATTTAAAGAAGATAAATTTGTTTTTAAATGCGTAGTAAGTAAGGGGACCTATATTAGGAGTTTAATTAGAGATATTTTAGATGATTTAGGTGTAATTGGAACCATGAGTAATTTAATTAGAATTCGTCAAGGAATTTTTGATATAGAAAAAGCTTATAGTTTAGAAGATATAAAAAATGGGCATTATAAATTGTTACAAATTCAAGATGTATTAGATATTGATAAAGTTATAGTTTCTGATGAGTTAAAATTTAAAATAATTAATGGGTGTCAGATTAATGGTAATTATTCTGATAGAGTATTATTTATAGATAAAGATGGTCATGAGTTAGCACTTTATAAAAAAGATAATAATGTTATGAAAGTAGAGGTTATGCTGAAGTAATCTCTTTTATTTACTATGAAAGTTCAAATGTTTGTGATAAAATAATATTGGGAAGTGATATCGGTGAGAAAAGGATATAAATTTATATTATTTATTTTTACTTTGTTTATTTTTATTAGTTTACCTAAGTGTGCTAATGCTGTATTGATTGTACCGGAATCTATGATTAAAGGAAAAGTTATTGTGAGATGGGTCGACTATGATGATAAAATGGAGGAAAGACCAGACAACCTTGAAGTGGAATTTTATGATTTTGGGAATGATAAATATATCACTAAGACTTTATATGAAAAGGATGCTCAGGTTCAGTCTGATCCCAACATGACCATTTGGACTTTTGAGGTTGAATTGCCTGCTATAAACGAAAATATTTTCTATAATCTTGGTACTCAGCCGGAAATCGAAGGTTATACTTTTGATAGGATGTCTAGTGGTGGTAGTATTAATAGTGCGGGAGGTTCTATTAATTTGACCTTTACAAAACATTTTAGTAAATATGTTACTTATACGGAACATTGGGATGATGGTGGTGCAAGAGATTCTGAGAGAGTTTTTGGTATGTGGATGATACCTACTAATAATGATATGTTAGGTGAAGATGATGGGTTTCCTATGAGTTTAGGATGTGGTCGTGATCAAGATACTTATATTGATGATAATACTTGTCAAACTAAGATTTATATTCCATATGTTTATCCGTTTGATGAGAATAATGTGCCAATTTGGGATGAACCAACTACATTTGAATATCGAAAATATGATACATTAGTTGATTATGTTTATGATTATGTGGTAGATAGTGAAGGTAATATAGATGTTTATATTAAACATAAACCTTATACTATAGATGATTCTAAGGTAGAAATTATTTGGAATGATAATAATGATAAAAATAAAAAAAGACCTGATGAAATTATTTTATATTTATATAATTATGATACTTTAGAACAACAGATAAAAGTAAATAGTGAAAATTGGGAAAGTACTATTACTGATTTATATAAAAATTATTTGAAAGGTAAAGCTAGTAACTATAGTTTAAAAGTGTTTAATACAGAGTATTATGAATTTTTGGTTAAAGGTAACAGTACAGATGGTTTTAAAGTAGAAGCTGAATATATAGGAGAGGATATTAACATAGATAATCCTGATGAAAATAATGAAGAGATCATCAATGAGGAATTGAAAACGAATGAGGAATTAAAAATAAATGAGGAACAAAAAAACCCAAAGACTAATGATAATATTGTCTTATATATTGTTATATTAATTTTGGCGGGAATAGTTATCATAAGTAGTATAATTTTTCTTAGAAAGAAAAATTATAAATAATTGTTGCAATTTTTAATAATTTAATGTATATTATTTATGTACTTATTTCTCGGATTTAAAGAACTCCATCTTTATATCTTAGATTTAAGCGTATATTTAGGTAAAGGAGGATATGAAATGGCTTTAAGTAAAGAAGAAAAAGCTAAGTTAGTTAAGAAGTACGCTAGAAAAGATGGCGATACTGGTTCAGCTGAAGTACAAATAGCTATTTTAACTGAAGAAATTAAAGAATTAACTGAGCATTTAAAGACACATATTCACGATTATCATTCACGTCGTGGTTTACTACAAAAAGTTGGTAGACGTAGAAGTTTGTTGAATTATTTAAAGAAAAAAGATGTTACAAGATATCGTGAAATTGTAAAAAGTTTAGGACTTAGAAAATAGTAGACACTCTTTTTAGAGTGTCTTTTCATAGAAAGGGATAGATGTATGAAGAAAACGTTTGAATTGGACTTTTATGGGAGAAAAATAGTTGTTGAAAATGGTGAAGTTGCTAAGCAAGCTGATGGGGCTGTTCTGATTAGATATGGTGATACAGTTGTGCTATCAACAGTGGTAGTATCTAAAGAGGCAAGGCTTCTTTCTGATTTTTTTCCGTTGATGGTTCTTTATCAAGAAAAGTTATATTCAGTTGGTAAAATTCCAGGTGGATTTATTAAAAGAGAAGGTAGACCTAGTGAGGCTGCGACATTAGCCGCTAGAATGATTGATAGACCAATGCGGCCACTTTTTCCAGATGATTTTAGAAATGAGGTACAGGTGGTTAATACTATATTATCTGTTGATCCAGATAATTCTCCAGAATTGGCAGCTTTACTTGGTTCTTCTATTGCAACATCAATAAGTAAGGTTCCATTTAATGGTCCGGTTGCTGGAGTTAAAGTTGGTAGAGTTGATAATAATTTAATTATTAATCCAACTACTGCACAGGCGGAGCATTCGGATATTGATTTGACAGTTGCAGGAACTAAAGAGGCTATCAATATGGTTGAATCATCAGCTAAAGAAGTTAAAGAAGATGATATGCTAGAAGCTTTAATGTTTGGACATGAGGCCATTAAAAAATTAGTGGATTTTGAGCAAAAAATTGTTGAAGAAATTGGTCAAGAGAAAATGGAATATGAAAAATTAGATATTTCAAAAGAATTAAAAGAAGAGGTTACTGAGTTAATTAAAGATGATATTGATAAGGCTTTAAGAATAAAAGATAAATTGGAAGAATATTCTAAATTGGATGAAATTAAGGATAATTTATTTAATCGTTATGAACAAGCAAATGAAAATTTACCTCAAGAGGAATTAGAAAAATTGAAGGCTAAACTTAATATTATTTATGGTGAGGTAGAATATGAATTATTTAGACAGATCGTGGTTAAAGAACATACGCGTGCTGATGGCAGAGCTATGGATGAGATTAGACCCCTTTCAGCTTGTGTAGATTATTTGCCTAGAACTCATGGTTCTGCTTTGTTTACTAGAGGGCAAACACAAAGTTTATCGGTAACTACTTTAGGAGCTTTGGGTGAACATCAAATATTAGATGGTTTAGGTTTAGAAGATTCTAAGAGATTTATGTTACATTATAATTTTCCACAATTTTCAGTTGGAGAGACTGGCAGATATGGGGCACCAGGTAGAAGAGAAATTGGTCATGGTGCTTTAGGAGAAAAAGCCTTACTTCAAGTTATTCCTTCAGAGGAAGTCTTTCCTTATACAATAAGAGTGGTGTCAGAAATTTTAGAAAGTAATGGATCGTCTTCTCAGGCAAGTATTTGTGCTGGATGTATGAGTTTGATGTCTGCGGGTGTTCCGATTAAAGCACCGATTGCAGGAATTGCTATGGGATTAATTACTCATGGTGATGATTATACTATTTTAACTGATATTCAAGGTATGGAAGATCATTTAGGAGATATGGATTTTAAAGTAGCTGGAACAAAAGATGGTATATGTGCTCTTCAGATGGATATAAAAATCAAAGGGGTTACTAAAGAAATTTTGAAAGAGGCTTTAGAACAAGCAAAAAAAGCAAGATTGCAAGTTTTGAATGTAATGCTTGAAGCAATACCAGAACCAAGAAAAGAAGTTAGTAAGTATGCTCCAAAAGTTATGACATTTATGATTAATCCTGATAAGATCAAAGATGTTATTGGTAAGGGTGGAGATATGATAACCAAGATTATTTTAGAATCTAGTCATGTTAATTCTGTTAATGATATTAATGCAGTTAAAGTTGATTTAGAAGATGATGGAAGAGTGGTTATCTATCATACTGATAAGGATATAATTGATGAAACAGCTAGAAGAATTAAAGATGTTGTGCGTGAAGTTGAAGAAGGAAAAATTTATACTGGTAAAGTAGTTAAAGTAGAGGACTTTGGATGTTTTGTAGAGCTTTGGCCAGGTTGTGAAGGATTAGTACATGTTTCACAATTAGATATTAAAAGAGTAGATAAACCTAGTGATATTGTTAAGATTGGTGATGAAATTTTGGTAAAATCACTTGGTTATGATAAAAAAGGTAGACTTAATTTATCTAGGAAAGATGTGTTAAAAGGTACAGAAAGAGGAGAATGCATTAGTCAAGTAAAAGTAGACAATAAAATATAAAAAGTAAACACCCCCACCACCCCATAAAAGAAGCAAGTGTAAAATCTTGTTTCTTTTTTTTATATTATATGGGAAAAATCTTGAAATTTTGATGGGGGGGGGGGTATAATATAATTGGTGAATAATATGCATAGAACAAAAAGGAAAAGAAAAATAATAATAATTAGTTTGATA
>CALVID010000009.1 GCA_944329355.1 uncultured Bacilli bacterium | reverse complement strand
GGTAAATCAAAATGAATAACGAAGATAAAGTTAGTTTTGTTCCTGCTACACTACTCCCAAAAGGGTGGACATGGAAAAGGTATTATGATGGATCTGGTTGTTTATTATCGCCAGAGCAAAAAGAGTTTATGATTTATGATTTAGAAACTAATGGGTATAAATTCGATAAAAATAGTGATTATGATTTTTTCCCTCTTTCATATTACTATGGTGATGGAGTTGATCCTAAAGACTTTAAACCTTTTGAGTATATGGAAGAAGAAGTATTAACTAAATATTTAAAATTGGAAAGTCCTTTTGAAAATCAAAGAGTTCTTGAAAGAATTAATCCATATAAAGAACTTACTAATAGTTTATTTGAAGATTTTTCTTATGACGAACTGGGTTTTTATCTTGGGATTATGGGGGCAAAACAGGATTTACCATCTAAAGACATAGATACACTAATTAATTTGTGTTATAAATTCAATTCAGCCTTTGTAAACCCTATGTTTTTAGCTAAAAATATTACAGAGTCTGTCTATATCAATAAGTACATAACTTTAGAAGAACTACAAGAAATTTATTATAAAGATATGGATAAAATTATTCAAGAAGATAATTTTGAGTTATTAAAAAATTATTCCTCTAAAAATAACGACTATGAAATAAATTGAAAGGAGTTTTGATAAATGAATAAATATAAAGAATTAATGAAACGTCAAAAGAAAGAACGTGATTCGTTTCCTCTTATTTTTGCATTTGATGACGACCAATTAAAAGATAGTCTTAAAAAATTAGGTTTTAAAGAAACCGACCGAGATCAAGTCCTTTATATTGGTAATAATTTCTACATACCTAAAGACAAAATGAAAGACTGGGATCAAATGAATATAAAACATTGGTGTGAATTAAAAGAAGAAATAAATAAAGATAAAACTGGTACAGGGTTTATATATGATATGTTTTTTTGTGAACTTAATAATCACGAGTTTTCATATACAGAAGATTATGAGGATACTTTAAAGGCACTTCATATTACTGAAAAAGATTTACAAACTAATAAAAATTTAAGACATGGATTAGATTTAGCAATGAAAGACATACTAGAAAAACAAGAGGACTTTGAGCTATGAATACGGATAAAATAATTACAGAGTTTCAAGCAATTACTAACAAACTTTCTGATTATGAGTTAGAAAGAAATTTGCTCTTTCAAAAACTAAAAGACTTGGAAAAAGAAAATAACAAGTTAAAAATTAAACAAGAGAAAGAAAAAGATTCCCTTTTAAAACTCATGTATGAAGTTAAAATTACTTCTAATCAAGATTTTATTACTGTAATTAATTCTATCTTCAAAAATAAAAAATGATAGACGAAGAAGAAATAAAAAAATTCAAAAGTTACTTACCACAGTATTTGCAATTATACTGTAATGTGAGTAATTTAAAAAAACACTTTCATTGTCTTAATCCTAATCACCCTGACAGACACCCTAGTATGTATTACTCGCCAAAATATCAAATCTGTAAATGTTTTTCTTGTGGCGAAAGGTATGATATATATGATTTAATTAAGTTACATTATGGTCTTACCAGTTTTAGAGAACAGCATAATAAAATTGCTGAATTATTTAACGAGTTAGACAAAATTGTTCCTACTTCTACTATTAAAGAAGATGACTATATAGAAAAAGATTTTAGTAAATATTTTTATTATTGTCATAAAAATATTGGTAATACTGATTACTTAACTAATACTCGCCACATTGATAAAAGACTGCAAGATAAATATTTTATAGGCTATGATACAAGAAGAAAAATCGTTATATTCCCATTAAATGAGCATAGCTATTTTGGTCGTTCTGCCACTAGTAATAATAAATATAAAACTAGTGGTATAGGATATTTATTTAATGAAGATTTGTTAAAAAATTCTACTGATAATTCTGTTATCTATGTTACCGAAAGTATTATTGATAGCTTATCTTTAGAAACTATTATTCCTGAAATAAAAACAATTAGTCTTAATGGTTATAATACAAATCGTTTTCTATCTTTAGTAAAAGAATATGATTATAAAGGTATTTTTGTACTAGCTCTTGATAATGATAGTGCTGGTTTAAAAATTGGTAATAGTCTAAAAAATGAATTAGATAAACTCGGTATAACTTCTTTTAATAACACATTAATTAAATCTATTGACGATGGAAAATGTAAAGATATTAATAAAGCACTTACTGAAAATAAAGAAGCTCTAATAAGAAATCTTACTTATTTTTATGAACAATATAATCTTATTTCTAAAAAATTGCGAGGTGATGATTTTGAGATCGGATAATGATAAAAGCATTAAAGAAAAGATTAAAAAACAAGATGATTTAAAGTTAGAATTTAAAAGAAAATTAGAAAACATTAAAGTAAAATATGGTGTAGAATTTGATATAACTCTGCTCGATAATAACAACATTGATAAGATAAAATTCTACAATTTAGAATATAAAAATAAAGCTCATGATATGAGTGTAATTTATTATAATGGAAATAATTATTACGGTGCATATATCTATACTGTCAATAAAGAATCGACTATGAAAGATGAATCTTATATCGTTAAAAGAAACTATCTAAATAAAAAATATAAATTAGATATGGCTATCAATGAGATAAAACAAGTTAATGGAATTTACCGAAATAAATTACTGGAACTTGAAAATATACAAAATGAATTATCTTCTAATGACTTAAATATGGAAAAAGAATTAAAACGACCTACAAATACAGATAATAGTTAATTGCACCATTTTTACACCACCATTTATATAGTTATTTCAATGATTATTTAATGACTGGTGGCAATTTTATAATAAAATGGTGTTATTTTCGCAAGTGCGAAAAGTGTTTTGCCACCGACAAAAACCTTATGAAATAAGGTTTTGTATATAATAAGGTGGCAAATATCATATCCTGTTTTAAATATTATACTAATATTTAAGGTGTAAAATGGCTCGTGGATCAGTTTGTATAGAAGATTATTTAGAAGATAAAATCAGAAGTTATATGAAAATAAATAAGATAAAAACTAAAAATAAAGCTATCAATGAAATCATTTCTACTTTTTTTGAATATGAGAAAGTTTTTCAAAATATTAAAATTTTAGATAGCAAAATTGATAAACTTTTATCTACCGTTTATTTAATCAAAAGTTTAGAGGAACAAAACTATGCAAATCACGGTTTTAGAGAAAATTCTGATCCTACCAAAGATAAATATTTAATTTCATTTTATGATAATATCAAAAAAAATAAATATAAAATTTGGGATTAATTTATGGAAAAATATATTAAAAAATGTATTCGTTTAAAGAAATCTATCAATGATAAAATTGATATTATCAATAGTGAAATAGGACAGCACTACTCTTATCAAACATTAGAGTATTTACTAGAACTTGGTATACTAAAATATGAAGAAGAAAAACTACAATCAAAACAAAATCAGGATTATCTTTTAATTTTAGAAGATATAAAAAGTATATTAGAAAAATTATATAATGAGCAGTCCTAAAGTTATATTTATAGATAATCCTTTCTTTGCAGTTAATAATAAAGATAATAACTTTCTTCTTTATAAAGGTAAAGATAAAACTGGTAAAAGAATTTTTAAGCAATGCAAAAATAAAAATGATTATTCTGTTCAAGCTAAAAATTATTTGTTTGGTAATAAAGGATTTATGGCTTATTCAAGAAACGAAGAAAAAGCTAATATAACATTAGAAAAATGCAATAGTTCTAATTTATTTGATTATATGATGGGTGGTAAAAAAGATATTTCTATTATGGAAATAAACACTATGAAACGTGAACAAATGATGATGGATAAATTCGGTAACTTTGTAACTGATAGCGAAGCCGATAAAAAAAACTTTTATTGGTCTAAACTATTTAATAAGAGCAATATACATTTATCTGTTCTCTCTTTTAATAAAGACTATGTAGATGAGAATATTGGTATTGATAATTTACAAAAAGAAATTACTACAAAAATTATGCCTATGTTTTTAAAACAATGTGGATACCAAAATCCATATAAAATTATGGACTGGATTGTTGCCTTACATAAAGCCTTTGATAGAAATAATTATCATTTTCATATTGGGTTTATTGAAAAAAGAGAATCCTATTTAGGAACAGATAACAAATTGCATTTCAAACAAAGACTAAATCTTAATGATCGAGAAATGAATTTTATTAAAAGACAGTCAATACTCGCTATTGAAAGAGCTAAAGTATTTACTCCAGAACTTATTAAGTTAAATAAATCTTTTGAACAATTTAAAAAGTATTTTAATCCTAAAGAAAAAAGTTTTTCTTTAAGACATATTAAAAATATAGATTTAGAATATAAAATTTTAAGATTAGGTTATTTATTAAATAAATTTAGAAAAAATAATCCTAAAAAAATAAAATACAACTCCTTACCTAAAAATGGTATTGGTAAAGAAATTAGATTACTTACTAAAGATATAAAAAAAGAATTATTTAATAATAAAGATATACAACTTTCAAAGCAAAAAATAAATGAGCATATTGAAGAAATTAACAATATCTTTTTAAAAATTGATAAAGATAATCTTATTAGCAATATAGGTTTTGAAAATGCAAAAGATAGTAAACTCATTAAAGACAAGTTAGAAAAGTACGATAATTACGTTTTAAATGCTATTGTAAATAATTCTTTATATGTTTATCATAATCGTTTTGCTACTAATCAAAATATAAGTCTAAATGATTTATTAAACGAGGCTATTTTGCTAGTTTATCTAAACGAAAAGAAAACAAATAATGAAAATCAATACATATTAAAGAATAGTTTTCAGCAAAGTTATCCTATGAAAAAAGCAATATATCGTTCTTTTAAAAAATTAAAGTATGAACAAGATAAAATTGCCGAACAATTTTACGAAATGTTTTCAGAAAAAAATAATTTATCAAAGTGATTTTTTTCTACATCAAATAAAAGATATTTACTTTATAAACATCACTAATTATCAAAATACTTGGCATTATATGACATTTATTCAAATAGTCAATACTATAATCTTATTCAATATTGTATAAATTTTATAAATAAGATATAATATAGTTAAGATAGAGAATATAAGTGATTGTAGGAGGGAAAAATGAAATATTTAAAAGGAACACTGTTTCTATTTGTAGTAACATTATGTTTAAGTATGGCTGGAGTTAGTGCTAGACAATATACACAATTAATTAATATAAAAATTCCTATTTGGGAAGGAGAATTTGTTAGTAAACAAGTAGATAAAGGTGACGACTGGTCAATGACACAAAAAGTCAAAAAAACAGCAATTTCTGATGATTTATCAGGAGATGGCAGAGCTATTGAGGGTAAAATTCAAGGAATGTTTCATGGCATGATTACTACTGGATGGAAAAATCTTCCACAAGGAAGTAATGTTGACTTTGGCTCTGGTACCGAAACACAAGGTGGTTGGAAATTACACTTAAAATCTGCTAAATCATTTATAACCACTGCTACAGGCTCTTTCAATTGGGATTTAGGAACTATTGATAGCAGTCCATATCCAATAAAAGGCTCAAGATAAAACTTATAAAGTTATAAAGTTATAAAATTATAAAAATATATACTCTATCTTATTATCATTTTTTAAGGGGAAGATTTTATGTTAAAAAAGATAAAACATAATAAATATTTTTTACTTGGAAGCATTTTGATTTTAATATTAATTGGAATCTCCTTTTTTCAATTTTATCAAGAAAATTTCTCTTATGTAAGCGAATATAATAAAATCAAAGAATATTGCTATGAAGAAAAAATGCCAGAACATGAATATTGTAAGGTTTTTAAAAATAAAGAAAGCTTAAAATCTTATATAAAAAATTCCGATCCACATAAACTGTATAAAAAATATGATGCAATTACTTTAACATCTGAGATAGTTAGACATACCATCTTTAGTACATTACAATATTTTTCTCCACTTATAATTGCTTTAATTGTATTAGGAACAATTCACAATCATTTTAGTAGTGGTATGTTTGAAAATTATTTATTACGTATGAAATATAAAGATTATTTAAAAAAGAACTATAAAATAGCCATCAAATCAGCATTAATTATGCCAGTTTCTTTAATTATCATTTTTATAATTTCATCTATAATGAGTGGATTCAATTTTGATTTAAGTAATGTAGATACAAGTTTAAGTGTATATAACGAATGGAAATATAATCACTTTTTCTTATATGGATTTATTATTTGCTTAATACAATTTTTCATAAGTTTATTATATGCTAATATTGCTTTATATTGTTGTAAACAAAACAAAAATAAAATTGTAGCAATTATTATGTCTTTCATAATTTTTATTGTTATTGACATTTTTGTTTATATTGGAATTTACATTATATTTCTAAACAAATTTTTAGGTTTAAAAGAATTGAGTGATTATTTTAATATTGCAGGATACTGGTTTTTTGATGAAGGCAGTAATCTCATAATCCCATTAGCAATATCATTCTTATTACAGTTAATATCATTTATATTTGTAATAAACTCTTTCAAAAGCAAAGAAAAGGTGGTTTTAGCTTATGAAAAACAAATATCATAACGAGTTAAAAATACTTAATTATATTACTAGTACTGATAAATATAAAGCAATCTTTCTTCTAACCGTTATTTTATGCTTATATGGTGGATTTGCACTCGGAACATCCAAAAATAATTTTTTTGATTCTATTCTTGTTCCTTTACAGTTTCCTATATTCAATGTCTTTCTTTTTGCAATTATTTTTTTAAATAACATTAATACTTGTTCTATTTTTAAAAATAATTTCCCTGACTATGTTATAAGGTTAAAGTCGAAAAAAAGATATATAAAAACACTAATAAGATTATCAACAACTATGTTTTTATTTCATTTTGGACTAATATTATTATTTTTAATAATGCCACTGTTATTAACAACATTTAATGATTTAAGTATTCATGCATATCAAAATTATGAAATAAGCAATTTAGTTTTCCTTTTGTTTTATATTTTAAGATATGCTATTTATGGCACACTAATAACTATAATTTCTACTTTGATTTTTATTAATACTAATTCTAAAATCACAATCGTAATTAATGGTCTATTTTTACTATTATTATTCTATTTTGGTGGAATTATAGCTTATCAAACAAATGTTTCTCTATCTATATGGTCATATTTCACAATAACATTATATAGCACATTTAGTTTAGAAGTATTTTCTTCTGTTTGTACACTTTTGTTATTAGAAATTATAATTGGAATTTTATATATTTTGACCATAAAAAATAGAAAGTTGGCAATTACATGAAATATCTGATTTATAATGATATATCATACATATTTCATAAAAAAAAGAAAATATTATTATGTTCTTTCCTTTTACCATTACTTATCGTTTTTATTTATAGTCATGGTGAAGCTTCGTCTATAAATATAGTAAAAATTTGTGTTGGTGCAAACTTTGATTTGAAAAATTTTAGCATCATTTCATTATTAATGTTATTATTTAATGGTTTTACTTTTATCTATTTAATTTTAGATATATATACAAAAGATTTAGATCAATATCTAGAAAATATATTTTTAAGGATAAAACCTCAAAAATATATTATTAAAAAAAATATAACATTCTTATCGTTAAGTATTATTATAAAGGCTATACAATATAGTTTGATTATATTATTATTATTTATATTTCAAAAAAATATTCTTGATTTAAGAATATTGCAATTATTTGTTACTGACATATTGTACATTGCAGTACTTGAATATTTATTCTTATTTATATACTTTATCTATATACTTATGAAAAAGAATATATACATATTAATAATTATGTTATCAATATTATTATTTTTCTTTCCAAAAACTATTTGGAGCACAAACAAATACACCATTTTATTTGTTACGTTGTTAATGGTTGTACATCTTTTAATAATCTCAATTTTTTTGAAAGTACCTAAAAAACTTATTGAGGAGGTATATTTATGAAATTAGAAATTAAAAACTTAAGTAAAAAGTTTGGTGATAGTGTAGTTTTAAATGATATTAATCTTACTTTTAATAGTGGGAAAATCTATGGCTTTATAGGTAGAAATGGTTCCGGTAAAAGCGTTTTACTAAAAATAATATGTGGTTTTTATCCACCGACAGAGGGAACGATTCTATTAAATGGCAAAAATTATATTGAAAAAAATGAATTTCCAGATAATACTAGAGCTTTAATAGAAAAACCTAAATTTCTTCCAGATTTAACTGGCTTTGAAAATTTAGAACTTTTAGCCTCTATTCAAAATAAAATAGGAAAAAAAGAAATCGATGATATTTTAGAAAAATTAAATCTTACAAAAGAAGCAAACAAAAAATATAGTAAATATTCGTTGGGTACAAAACAAAAATTAGGAATTGCTCAAGTGTTAATGGAAAACCCTAAATTGATTATTTTAGATGAACCTTTTAATGGAGTAGAAAATGAAACTGCTCATAAAATCAGAAACATATTATTAGAAGAAAAGAAAAAGGACAAAATAATACTAATTGCTTCACACATTAAAGAAGATATTACAACATTAGCTGATATTGTTTATGAAGTAGACGGTGGAAAAATTCATAAATATAATAAAAAGTAAACTATCTTATCCACAGAAAGAATATATTTTGAAAAATATAAGATATATCCTTTTTTACCATAAATATAGCATACACATTTAAAATGATTTAAACAAATTAAAATTTATAAAGTTGATCAACTTAACAGTTGGTCTTTTTTTAATGCTCTAAAAAATGAAAGGATGTGATTTAATGAGCATATTACAAGAATATGAACAAATTAAAAAAGAATTAGGAACTGGTATTAATAAAGGTATTGAATTATACTTATCAGAAAATCCTAATTTATTTTTAAGTGATATATATTATAAAGAAAAAGAATATAAAAAATTTGATGAATGGTTTAAAAATTATTTAAAGCCATTTGTGATTTTAAAAGACAATGATAGTTATTCTCTATCTTTAGATCAAATGTATTTTGATAAATCAATTTTTAAAAAAAGAAATAAAGACGGTATTTATGGAAATGGTTATGATTATGAAAGTTTAATTAGAACATTTGTGGATCATAAACTACCACATTTAAGTAGTAAACTTTTTTATGATTCAGAAAATGGTATGTTTTCTGTTTCATCATACGACAAAAAAATTGTAGAAGAACTTGGGTTTGAGCTTGCACAAGAATTAAGAAAGGATAAATTTAAAGATTATATTTCTGAAATGGAAAACTACGAATTTTATCTTTAAATATTTTGATATATGAAAACAATAGAAATATATGATTATGATACCAATAAACCCAAGTTTACTATTCAAACTAGAAAGACAAAAAATATTCAAAGTGAAGTAATACAGTTTTTAAAGCAAAAAAAATTTAATCTGATTTTGCAAGGAAAAGTTATTCCAAATATAACAGAAAATATTTATTGGCTTGCCTACAATAAAGATACCAAAGAAAATATTAAATTATGGTATCGTGAAAAAGAAATTATTAAAGAAAAAGATACTTTTGATATTACTGGTTTAAGGTTATCCAATGAACAACGACAAAAATTAAAAGAACAAGGATACTACACTTATGATATTAGATGTGATTCATTTTCAGATGGTGATTATGTTTCAAATAAAGTTATTATAAATCATATTGGAACTTTAATAACTACCAAAGATTTGCATTTAAGCGATTCTGATTCTATTGAATTAAATAAAGCTATTAAGGACTGTGAAGAAAAACATATTGACCTTGATTTATTAATTGATACTGGAAAGGAATTGTAAATATGGAAGCACTAATAATAATTTTAATACTGATTTTACTTTTCATTTACTGTGCTTGTAAAACTTCAAGTTATTGTTCAAGAAAAGAAGAAAATCAAGAAAGGAAAAATAAAGATGAATAAATATCAAATTGAGATTGTAGAAACATTAAGCCGTGTTATTGATATTGAGGCTAATAGTTATGAAGATGCATTAGAAAAAGTTAAAGAAAAATATGATAATTCCGATATTATTTTAGACTGGGAAGATTTGGAAAATGTTGACTATAAAGAATATCCATATCCTAAAATAAAAGACGATTTCATATTACAGGTTGATTATGATAAAGATGATAACTCTGTAATAATTGGAACGGAAACATCATCAGGAGCAAAATATTATTGTTCTAATACAGAAGATTTAAAAAATAGCATTAATGAATACATTGATAATTATATAAATTATGATAACGAAAAAGAAATAAATTTTTAAAGAAAGGACTGATTATTATAAAAAATGAAGTAAATGTTATATGTTATGACACATTAATTAAATACCCTACTAGAGAAAAAGCCATTAAATTTTATTTTGAGTGTATGCAATGTAGCGAGGGTGCAGAAAGAGATAGATATGTAAATATTTATACGGATTTAGTTTCTACGAATAAGAAATTAGTACACGATCAAGACGATTATTTTTTCCCAGAGCCAACCTTTTATAGAGTTAAAAAATTTGTAAATAATCACGCAGAAATTATTGACGAATTACCTAAAAATATGACTTATAAAGAATATTTAAAATATAAAGAAAGCACTTATGAGAATAAAAAAGATATTGAAAAAGGCAGCATGGAATTGGGCTAAATTTTGGGGTACACATTACCGTATTTATTTGGCTGATAAAAAGAAAATAGCCACTATACTAGTGTATCATCATAAAATTTATATTTTGGATTACAACAATGATACTAGACAATAACCTGTCTTTTTTTTATGTCTTAATTTTATTTCTAGTAATAGGTGCAATAATATTTATAGTGTTAATACAGCCTAGACTTAATCAAAGAAAAGTAAAAAATAAAAATGAGTATGGCTCATCAAAGTTTGCTACCAAAAAAGAAATTGCTAAAACGTTTAAAAAAGAAAATATTTATAATATCAAAGAAGCTGGCTTTCCTGTTTATTTTGAAAATAAAAATAATCAGTTTGAATATGTTTACTTTGATAATATAAGTCCTCATTGGCTTTTAATTGGTAGTACTGGCTCTGGTAAATCAGCAACAGTTGTACTTTCAGAGTGTATAATGTTTGCTACTGCTAAAGAAAAAGAAAGTTTAATTATTACCGATCCTAAAGGCGAAATATTTTCTAAAACTTCTAGCATATTTAAAGATAATGGTTATGAAAACATTATTACTATTGATTTTAGAAATCCCCATTTATCTACGCATATAAATATTATGCAAACGATTATCGACGAGTGGAAAATTCATTGTATATATGAAGAAAAGTTATTTTATTCTATCTGTTATTTATTTCATATTTTACAAATTGATTTTGAACAAATTATTGTAAATGAACAATATAAAAATAATATTAAAGTAACTTATAAACTAGATGACTATATCATTGAGTATATTTTAAATAACATTGATGCTATTAAAGATAAGGTAGAAAGTGAAGATTATTTTGATTTATTAAAAGAAAAAGTTGATTATGAATACAAATCTATTAATAATTCGGAGCTTTTAAATTATATAAAGCAATATCAAAATCAAAGTTCTTCTAGTCAAGCTGAAGCTACTAGACTTATTAATAATTTAGCTGATTTAATATTTGCTGAAAAAGAAACGAAAGATCCATTTTGGTTAAACTCATCCAAAAATCTTTTCAAAGGTATTGCTGGTATTTTTTTAGAGGATTACGAAAGTGGCTTAATACCAGAAAACAAGATAAATGTTTCTAGTATTAAAAAGTTTCAAAACTCCTCTTTATTAAAAGAAAATCAAATCTATTTACAGAGAAACTTAAATACTAGAGATTATGGTACTATTTCAAAAGATTATCTTACTTCTATTTTATCGGCGAGTGAAAATACATATAAATCAATTACAGCTGTCTTTGGCGAAAAAATGCAAATATTTGATGACCTTAATGTAGAAAACATTACTAGCTCTAGTGATTTTGAAATATCTTCTTTAGTTGATAAACCTAGTGTACTTTATATTATCGTTCCTGACGAGGATAAGAGCTATTACCAGCTCGTTACTATTATTGTAGGTATTCTTTATAAGGAACTAACTAAAATCGCTAATATGCCCCATAATAACGGAAAATTACCACGTAAAATTGAGTGGATATTAGATGAGTTCGCAAACTGTCCACCGTTGAGTGATATTGAAACGATCGTATCTGTTGCTAGATCAAGAAATATGCGTTTTCAATTCTTTATTCAGTCTTTTGCTCAACTAGACCAAGTTTATGGGAAAGAATCATCTTCTATTATTCAAGATAATTCAGCACTTACATATCTAAAAACTAACAGTATTGACTGTGCCGATGTTATTAGTCGTAAACTTGGTAAATCCACTATTGAAACCCAGTCAATAAGCCAAAGTACTGACACCTTTAAAGTAGGTGCTAATAAGACTACTTCTCTACTTGGTAGGGAACTTTTAACGGCTAATGAAATAATCGCTTTAAAATATAAAACTATTATTTTTCCAACCGTTTCTAATCCAATTTTTAGAGATACTTATTTATATAGTGATATATTTAAAAATTATCAATTTAATCCAATTACTAGACAAATAAAAATGATTAAGAAGAATACTCAAAATTATTATACTGTTGAACAAATGAGAGCTAACTATGAAAATCAAAATAATGACGAAGATAGTTCTGATGACAGTGATATTATGCCTATTGAAAATAATATATCTAATTTATCTTTTGTTATATCCAATATTGAAGATATATTAAAAGTAAAAGCTAATAACAATAAAATAGTTTTAGATAGAAAGATTAATATGTATGAAGAAAACAAAATATTAGAACAACTACTACCTATGATTAATATAGAAATTAAGACTGTAAGTGAAAGTAATAAAACGATTATTACTTTTTTTGATGCTGAAAAGTATCGTTATTATTTATAAAAAATGAAAGGAGGAATTACTTATATGCCTAATGATGAAGTTATTGATTATTTAAAAAATATTACTGTCTGCGAATTTATATCTTTAATGGCTAATAATGATAAAACTAAAAATACTTCTACGGTTTATACTACTGATGAATTATTAGAACACTATCCAATGTTTAGTAGATTTACTTTAAACAAAGCTATTAAGGAGCAAAAATTACCATACTATCGTGAGGGACACAAAATGTATTTTGAAAAGAAATTAGTCGATCAATGGATTAATGAACATACTTCTACTTATACCAAGAGAAATAAAGATAAATATAGGCTATAAGACAGAATTATGAGTGAAACAAAGAAATATCCATATACAGTAGAGCCTAATATAATTAAATTAGCTCCAAATTATTATAGAATATTGATAAAAAAAGGTAGTGGTAAAAATCAACAAGTATTTTCTGAATATGTATCAGGTAAAATTGGAGATGCTAGAGCTGTTAAAAGAAAGGGTTTTGCAGAGTTAGAAAATCAAAAAGCAAAAGAAAAGGATAAAGGAAAAATAACATTATTTGAATTTAGTAAAGAGTGGTTACAATTTTGTAGAGATACAGGATTAAGCCCTACAACTATAAATGGTTATAAAACTAGATTAAATAATTATATATTACCAGAACTAGGTGGCTATCCGTTAGAAAAAATAAATGCTTATGTTATTGATAAGCTATTTGTAGAATTAAAAAACCGTGATAAACAAACACCTAATTCAGATGGGGAAATAGAAAAATTATCCTCATCTTCTTTAAATGGTGCATACCGAGTTTTAAGAAATTTATTAAACAGAGCTGTTATATGGGATTATATCGAATATAATCCTATTCATAAAGTAAAATGTCCATCAGCAAAACCTCGTAAAGAAAAAGAAACTTATAATAAAGAAGAATTATTTACTACAATTAAGTTATTATTAGACTACAATAAAAAATATGGTGGTATGTTTATTATTGACTGTTGTACTGGTTTAAGAAGATGCGAGTTAAATGGACTTCATATTGAAAAAACAAGAAAGCATGATAAAGATATAGAATTAGACGTTGAGTTTGTTAATAAAGATGGTGAAAAATATATCGGTGGACTTGTGTTCGCTAGACACTCTGTTGTTTTTGACAAAGAGCTTAAAAAGGTTGTTGAAAGAGATATACCTAAAACCGAAAAAGGAAAACGTGGTATTCCAATACCCCCTATATGTGTTGAAGCAATACGTGAGTGTATAAAATATCGTGAAAAAGAAATCCAATTATTAAGAAATAAATACGGTAAAGATTTAGAAATTGTCCCAAATTTATTTTTAGGAAAAACTGGAGGCTTAATGCACCCAGATACTTTGAGCCATAACTGGACTAAATTCAGAGAAAGAAATAAAGGGTTACTACCAAATAAAAATGTAACTCTTTATGGGTTACGTCATAGCTTTTGTACTTATATGAGAACTAATCCAGAAATTACTATAAATGAAATCATGAATTTAATGGGACATACAGACGAAAAAACAACCGATAATTATACCCACTCAAATAGAGAAATTGGCGATAAAATTATTGGAATGTGGGACGGTTTAGAGCTTTAAAATAAAGGGAATTAACTAAAGTTGATCAACTTTTTAGTTAGTTCCCACTTTTTTTGTTTTTTAGTACCCATTTTAGTACCCACTTTTGTTAAAATGAGTTAAAATGATTAAAAATAGTTGATAGTAATTTAAAATTAAATTATAATTAATTTGTTAATACAAATAAACGAAAAGTATTGTTTTTCCTGTGTTTATTGACTGTTTGTGTTTTATGGGTGTTAATAATAGTTGATAGGTATTTTGAAAACGCAGTTGACTTCTAAGGCGTGGGTCGCGAGTTCGAATCTCTCCGGGGACGCCATTTTAGACTATATAAAACTTGGAAAAATAAGCTTTTCCAAGTTTTTTTCTTTAATAAACAAATTATCCCAATGTATTACGAATTTACATATTATGGCACTAGGCACTCATTAAAAAAAAATCAAATTATCTATATAAAAATGCGAGCAAAAATATATTAATGAGATGTAAACAAAATATTAAATATGCACCACATATATTTACCGATTGTGAAAGTAGATTTGTTAATTTTCCTGCTTTTTAATGACAAGCTATGTTTAAAATAATTTTATATTATAAGATTTTTCAAATAAATTTCACAATAATTGGTTATGATATATTATATAGAGGGAGATGTATATGAAAATATTGAAGAAACACAAGAAAAAGTTACTGATAACTCTTTTGATTATTGTACTTATTGGTGGAATTGGTTTTGGTGGATATAAATATTATGAGCATTATGAGGATACAAAATTAACTAATAAAAATTGGTTTAATAGACATATTGATCTAGAAGAAAATGAAGATGGTGTGTACGAAGTAAATACAATAAATACTGATGAAGAACTTTCTATTTTTAATTTAGTGTATCAAGATGTTATTGAAGATAAAATTGAAAAATTAAAGGAAAATGAAGATTTTACTTTAGAAAATCCTCTTATTATATATAATCCATATGGCACTGGGAGTCAATCTTACTATGTTTATTTAGGTGATAGTTATAATGATTTAAATTATACAATTGAAACAGATGGGTATGCAGATTATAAACATGATTTAGGCAATAATTCAGAATATCAATTAGTAGGTTTTGTACCTGGTGAGAAAAATACTTTAACATTAAAATCAGGTAATATTACTTTCGAAACAACTATAACTACTCCTGAAATTAAAGCAGATGTAGATTTACAATTGGAAGAAACTACTGGAAACAGTGATAGTGATCTAACTGATGGATTATATACAGTGCTTGGACATGATAAAAATTATGAAGCAAATGTCTACTTATATGATAATGAGGGAGTTCTTAGAAATGAGCTTATTTTAGATGATTACCGTGCGGATAGAATTATTTTTGATGGAGAATATATGTATTATCCATATGAAAGCCGTGGAATAATGAAAGTTAATTCACTTGGTAAAATAGAAAAGATGTATGATCTTGGAAAATACAGAATGCATCATGATATGATTTTAGATGATAACAAATTAGTAATTTTGGTTGATGAAGTTGGTGAAGATACTAAAGAGGATGTTATTATTAGTTTAAATGTAGATTCAGGAAAAATTGAAGATATTATTGATATGAAAGATTTGCTTCCTGAATTATATGAAAAAGCCGTTTTACCAAAAGATAATAAAACTTTGGATTGGCTTCACATAAACAGTTTGACTTTAAAAGGAAATGATTTAATTTTAAGTTCTAGAGAACTATCGACAATTATTTATCTATCGGATTATGAAACCAATCCTAAAATTAAATATTTAATTGCTGATGAAAGTATGCTTGAGGGAACTAATTATAATACTTTACTTTATGATAAAATTGGTGATTTTGTAGATAGTGCTGGACAGCATGCTATTACTTACGTACCAGGTGAAAGTGATGAAGAATATTATTTATTAATGTTTAACAATAATTATGGTAGTATTGTAACGAGACCTGATTTAACATGGGACAATTATCCAGGTGTTGGAACTTTTGACAAAGGAGAAACATCATATTTTTATAAATATAAAGTTAATGATAATGATAAAACTTATGAACTTGATGAAAGTTTAGAAATTCCCTACTCTAGTATTGTCAGTAGTGTTCAATATGTCAGCAATAATTTAGTAGTAGGTAGTGGTATGGACAATTCTTTTGGTGAATATGATGAAGATGGAAATTTGATTAAAGAGTTTAAATATGGGGCTAAGAAATATGCTTATAGGGTATTTAAATATTCGTTTGATAATTGGTTTAAATAAAAGATTTACGTTAATTTGCGTAAATCTTTTATTTATATTACTATTTCTTGATTTGCTGTAATAAATTCATAAATGAACTTAAATTATTGTATGTCTTAAAAATCAACTCCATTATTTTGCTATTGTCCACTATATCTGGTTTAACAATTTTTGCCATTACTTTCTTCTATAACTAGTGTTTCTTCCATACTCTTATCTAATTTACTAGAGTTTAACTTTTCTATTTTCATAAATCTTTTGTATAATCACATTTTGAACATTTTATAGTGGCTTTTTTTTCTAATAACATTTCACCACATTCTGGACATTTTTCACCAATTGGTTTATCCCAATAAGCGGTTTTACATTTTGGATAGTTATTACATCCATAGAATATCTTGCCTTTTCTTGTTTTCTTTTCGACTATTTTGCCATCACAATTTGGGCAATCACAAATTACAATTTCTGTTTTTTCTTCTTGTTTGATATATTTACATTCTGGGAAATTACTACAGGCAATAAAGGCTCCATATTTTCCTTTTCTGATAACTAAAGGATGACCACATTCTGGACACATTTCACCGGTTTGCTCTGCTTCTTTTTTAGGAAGTTTATCAAAAGCTTCTTTGACCGCAGGTTCAAATTCTTTATAGAAGTCTTCTAAAACTTGATACCATACTTCTTTGCCTTCGGCAATTTTATCTAAATCTGTTTCCATATTAGCAGTATATTTGACGTTTATTAAATGGCTAAAGCATTCTTGTAGTTTATCGGTTACTTCAAACCCAATATCTGTTGGAACAAATTTACGTTCTATCAAATTAACATATCCCCTATTTTTGATGTTATCAATAATTGTAGCATACGTACTAGGTCTACCGATACCAAGTTCATCCATTTCTTTTATTAATTTTGCTTCAGTATATCTAGCTGGTGGCTCTGTGAAATGTTGTTCTTTAGAAATATTATTTGAAACAATCACTTTAGATTTATATTCATCAAATGGTGGTAAAATAGCATCTTTGGTTTCTTCGTAATCACTATATGCTTTTAAATATCCATCAAAAACGATAATTTGACCAGTTGCTTTAAAATTATAATTATTGTTATTTAAAATAACAGTTGTTCCAAGGACTTTAGCTGGAGCCATGATACTAGCTAAAGTGCGGTAATATATTAATCTATATAATTTAAATTCGTCATCAGTTAAATATTGTTTGACACTTTCTGGTGTTCTTTCAATACTTGTTGGTCTAATAGCTTCATGAGCATCTTGAACATTTTCTGTTTTTTTGTTTATTTTAACTGGTCCAGTATATTCTTTGCCATATTTATTTTCGATAAATTTATAAGTTTCAGAGACAAATTCATTAGAAAGTCTAATGGAATCTGTACGCATGTAAGTAATTAATCCGACTGTTTCATTTGCCAAATCAATACCTTCATATAATTTTTGGGCAATACTCATAGTTTTTCTCGAAGAAAATCTCAAGCGATTAGAAGCTGTTTGTTGCATAGTACTAGTTGTAAATGGTGGTTTTGATTGCTTGTTTTTTTCCTTTTTGGTAACATTATCTATTTCAAAGGCTTTAGTTAGCTTATCTAAAATATTATTAGCTTCGGTCTCTGTTTTAATTTCTATTTTTTTATTATTATAAGCAAATAAATCTGCTTGAAAATCTTTAAAATCAGCATGAATAGTCCAATATTCTTCAGGGTTAAATGCGTTTATTGCTCTTTCTCTATCGACAATTAATTTTAAAGCGACGCTTTGAACTCTGCCGGCTGATGAACCATCAGTTTTAGATTGAATTAGTTTACTTAATCTAAATCCAATAATTCTGTCTAAAATTCTCCTTGTTTCTTGACTATTAACTAAGTTTTGATCAATTTTACCTTCGTGTTTCATTGCTTCTAATATGGCGTTTTTAGTTATCTCATTAAAGGTTACTCTACTATATGGTTTATCTTTTAGACCTAAACAATCATAAAGGTGCCAGGCTATGGCTTCTCCTTCTCTATCATGATCGGTTGCAAGATATACTTTATCGGCTTTTTTAGCCTCCTTTTTTAATCCTTCGATAACGCTTTTTTTTCCTTTAATTGTTTTATAATCTGGTTTAAAATGATTTTCAACATCAACCCCCAAACCATATTTACCTTTGGTAGATAAATCTCTAATATGGCCTTTACTAGAAGATACAATATAATGATCACCTAGATATTTACTGATTGATTTTACTTTTGTAGGAGACTCTACAATGACTAAATCTTTACTCATAGATTCACTTCCTTTTTGACTAATATAACTTATACACTAGTTTATGATTAATGTCAAATAATTTTATGTTTACTAAAATATATACGAGGTGAAATATAATAGTATATAAAACATAGAAAAACTGATGTTTAATTTATTTTTTGTGGTAAAATTATAACGAGAGGTGCTTTATGACAGAAAAAGAAATGGAAATATTTGAAATGATTGAAGAAGGACATTCTTTAAATGAAATGGCTTATAAATTATGGATTAGTTCTAAACAATTACACCAAAAAATTGGAAAACTTAAAAATGATGGATATTGTATTAATCCACTATATTACGACAATGGCGATATAAAATATAAATTTGAAGATGAAATAAACAAACATTCAATTAAAATTGAATTATGTGATAGTTCTAAATTTAAAGCTTTGATTGTTTCTGATATTCATATAGGAAATGAGCTTGAAAATTTAGGTTATTTATATAAAGTTTATGATTATGCAAGAGATAATGATATCCATACGATTTTTAATTGTGGAGATTTAATTGATGGCAATTTTACAAGGGGCAATCAGACAATTACTAATATAGATGACCAAATACAAAAAGTTATTAAAGTATATCCTTATGACAAGAACATTTTAAATTATATTTGTTTTGGGAATCACGATTTTAGTGCTTATGAAAATGGACGAGATATTGCGGTAGCGGTTTCTAGTAAAAGACCCGATCTAATAAATGCAGGATATGGTTTTTCATTAATTAATGTTCAAAGAGATCAATTTGTAATATACCATCCTTTAAATGGAATTAGTTTTAAACCTTTTCCTAATAAAATGATTTTAGAAGGACATCATCATAAAGCAATGATAAAAGTAGATAGAAATAATTATTTTATAAATGTTCCACCATTAAGTGATTTGTGCTTTGGAGGACAAAACAACCCCGGTTTTTTAGAGATGGAATTGTTATTTGGTAATGGATTTATTCATAGTGGTTTTTTTAAACAAGTTGGCATAAAAAAAGAGATGGAAGTTTTTGGAGAATTTAATATAGAATTTTTTTTGAAGCATGAAAATTTAAATGAGAAAAAGATTTTGTTAAAATAACAAAGTTATTAATTCATGGAGTTTTTCTTTTATCTATTCATTTTATTTAAAAACTAATTATATATGACAATAGTAATATATTAGCCACAATTTTTTTAAGAAGGACTGTGTGCAGAAAATTAATATTTGCCACACTTACTTCCCCATGAATCTACTAATTCATCATTTCTATATATTTTTAAAATTTCACAAACATTTGGACATTTATTACATTCAAATGCTTTGGTTACAAATTTTAAATTATTTATTTCTAATGAATAATTATGACCTGTTTTATTTCTTTTAGCTAAAATTGCGATACCAATTGCTCCCATCAAATGACCATTGGGATCAACTATAATATCTTCTTTCAATACTTCTTTAAAGTATTTAACAACTCCTTTATTTTTAGAAACACCACCTTGAAAAATAATAGGACCAATTATTTTTTTGCCTTTGCCAATATTATTTAAATAATTTAGTACTACGCTTTTACAAAGGCCAGCAATGATGTCTTCTTTTAGATACCCAACTCCAGCTTTATGAACTAAATCAGATTCAGCAAATACAGTACATCTAGCAGCTATTTTTACTGGGTTCTTTGATTTTAAAGCATAATCTCCAAATTCTTCTACTTTAACGCCTAATCTTTTAGCTTGACTTGATAAAAATGATCCTGTACCAGCCGCACATAGGGTATTCATGGCATAGTTAGTGATTATGCCGTTTTTTATTAAAATTATTTTAGAATCTTGACCACCAATTTCTAAAATTGTCCTAATATTTGGATAAAAATTTAAGGTTCCTATGGCATGTGCGGTTATTTCATTTTTAACAATATTGGCTTTTAGCATTAAACCAATTAATTTTCTCGCACTGCCAGTGGTACCAATACCTTTTAATTGATAATTGTTTGGTAATTTTTCTTTTAAAATATTTAGCAATTTTTTTACTGCATGAACGGGGTTACCTTCAGTCCAAATATAGCTAGAGGTTATAACGTTATTATCTTCATCTATAATAACTCCCTTAGTAGAAATAGATCCAATATCAACGCCTAAATAACAATTTTTCATTTTTCTTTCCTCATTTCTAACATATCATAAAAAGCTTCTAATCTAGTTTTGATTCCAGTTTCAGAGGTTGCTGAATCAAAGCTAAAAAACAATACGGGTTTTTGGTAAGTACTGACAATATTACTAATAATAGGCATTGCACCTATTTCTGGAGTGCAGAAAGATGATTTGATATGAATAATGCCATCATAATCTTTTTCACATAAGTATTTAGCTCGTGCGATATTATCTGAAGCGTCTGCACCCATATTATATTTAAAGTATTCTTTCGCATATTGCTGATATTTTTTATATTTATGTGCTTTTTCAAATAATAGATAATGAACATTAGTAAATCTTTTTATTTCAATATGGTGTTGAGCTAATTGTTTTTCTAAAAAATAATTGGAAAAGGGTTCCATAATGGTGTAAAGCTCTCCTATTATACCAATTCTTATTCGATTATCTGGCTTATGGACTTTTATGTTTTTAAATTTATGCATATATCTTTGATAAGTTTTTTTTAATTTCCTATAACTTTTAACACGGCTAAAGGCAATTAACATTGCTTCTTTGAGATTTTCGAAGGATCCTTTCTCTATTTCAAATCCAATATTTTCTCTAATATAATTATCTATTTGATCCATATATTTCACCATTTTAAAGGTTATAAATCCATGATAAATTGCTTTGATTTTAGAAAATTTAGGATCTATTTTTTTTAATAAATTGTTTATTCTTTTAAAGTTAGTAGTGCCCTCTGTTACCAAATTAATAACTTTACAGTTATAACCTAAATCTTTTAAAATTTTTTCTTGCAATTCGGCATAATAACCATACCGACACCCGCCACCCATTTGAATTAAAGTGTCCGCTCCTTTATTTATACTTTCAATCATTGTTCCTAAAGTATATTTAAATGGTGTACATATAAATTCTGGTGAATTCTTAGTACCAAGTTCTATGGTCTTAGATGTGATTTTGGGGGCTTTAATGACTTTGGTGTTTGGAAAAATATGGGATAATAAATAATTGGCTGGAATATAATAATCTCCCATATGTGGAAATGCTATTTTAGTCATTTAATTTCCCTCCTAACATATCTAAAAAACTTTCTAATCTTGTTTCTAGTCCTGTAAATGAGGAAGAATCATCTATGACTAGATTTAAGTATGGTATGTCAATTTTACGCATAGCAAGTTCATTAGCTATACTATCTGGAGCACACGGAAAAGAAGAGATAAAAATTATTCCATTTATGTTTTTTGCACTATAAACAATGGAACCTAAATTTTCTTTACTATATTTGAAATATAAATCTTTGGAAATTTTTTTACTTAATGGAGCGGTTATTTGGGGATTAAATTTGTCTGAATAAATAAGTTCTACATTGTTTTTGTTTAAATATTTTAATATATCTTTACCAATCATTTCATCATAAATATTATATGGATGCCCAACTATTAAAACTTTGGTTTTAGTACTCTTTAATTTATTTAAAGATATTATGTGATTTTTTTTCACTCTTTTCTTTTCTTTAATGATGGCATATTTATAGGCTTTTTTTATTTGCCATTTATTTTTATTTAATTCTTTACCAATTTTATATAATCCTTTTTTTAAGGTATCTTTTTTGTCTAAATCAATATTGTAATGAAGTAGTTTGATAGGAAATAAATTTTTAACTATATCATATATAGCCCAAAAATTACTGCATGTTTGATTGTTTTTTTTAAAATTACTAATGCGTGGTATGAGTATTAAATCACATTTATCCTTTAAGTAATCGATATGTCCTAAGTAATTTTTTAAAGAAAGACACATCTCATCATTAGCAAGTGCTAATCCATTATTTACGATTTCTTGGTTAGTATTCGGACTGACAACGTATGGAATTTTTAATCCATCAAAAAAGTCTTGCCAAAGTGGTCCATAGTAATAATAAAACAGACTACGAGGAATTCCAACTTTAGTCATATCATCACCATTACAAATATATTAAGGTGTATAGATATTTATGAATAATATTTATGTTTTAACAAATGATATAAACGGAGGTGTTTTTAGTGAAAAATCAAAAAATAAATTGTACAGTATATGACTGTAAGTATTGTGATGTAATGAAAGATATGTGTAATTTAAAGCAAATAAAAGTGGCCTGTTGTACTTCCAGTGATGAAAAAGAATCCACTATGTGTGATAATTACGTTAAGACAGAGCTTGATTAAGTATATAGTTTTGGGATAAAATCCTTTAAGTTTAACTTTATTAGAAAAAAACATAAGTGTTATGGTATAATTAGTAATGTGGGAGGCGTTAATATGCATATCAAATTGCTTACAAATGCTGAATTTTTACAATTTACAAAAGTATTTAAACCAAGTTCTATTTATCAAACTCCTTATTATGCTTTTACAATGAATGAAGAAAACTACACTTCAATGTTTGTCGGTTTAATGGATGGTAATGTATTAAAAGCTGCTAGTTTAATTTTAGTTTACAAGGTTAATGGTTTTAAATATGCTTTAGCCCCTAGAGGTTTTTTAATAGATTATAATGATGAAAATTTAGTTACAACGTTTACTAAATTAATTAAAAAATATTTAGGTAAAAAGGATATTGTAGCAATTAAAATAAATCCAATGATTATTAAAAAAGTATATAATAGTAAAGGATATGTAATTACTGACAATCAACTTTACGAAACTACTTTTAATAGACTTAAAAAACTTGGATATTTTCATTTAGGGTATAATAATTATTTTGAGGCTCTAAAGCCAAGATTTGAAGCTTATATAAATTTAGATATGAATTATATTAAATTATTTGGCAATATAGATAAGAGTTGCCGAAATAAAATACGTAAAGCTGTCCGGGATGGTATTAAAGTATATCATGGAGATATAAACGATTTAAAATATTTATATGAACAAACTCAAACGACTTATCCTAGAGGTTTACAATATTTTATAGATTTATATAAATTTTTTGGTAAAGATAATTTGATCGATTTTTATTATAGTAAATTAGACACAACTGATTATTTACAGTATACTCAATCAAAATACAATGAATATTCTAAAAAAAGTTCAGAACTTAACCATAAGCTTATTTCCCAAAAAGGAAATTCTGAAAAAATAATTAATGAAAAATTGAAAATCGATCAAAATGTAGTAAAATATCGCAACCAATTAGTAGAAGCTACAGAGTATTTAAAAACATATCCTGAAGGAATTATTACTTCTACAGCCTTGGTTATTAAATGGCAAGATGCTGTTTATTTAGCTATTGATGGATATGATAAAAATTATAAAAAATTTGGGGCTAAGCAGTTAATGATTTGGAAGTTAATGGGCAGATATGCAAAACTAGGATTTAAAAAATTTTATTTAGGTGGAGTAACCAATATCAATAAGAAAAACAATAAATATAAAGGATTAAATGAGTTTAAGCTTAATTTTCATGCGAATGTAATTGAATATGCTGGAGACTTTGAATTAATTACTAATTCACCACTTTATTTTGTATATAAAAACTCATTTGGAATTACTGGAATGCTAAAAAAATAGACGGTCAATTTTGATCGTCTTTTAAAGTATAACATTATGATAAACATGTTGAACATCTTCAACTTCATCTAATAAATTAAGCATTCTTTCAAATGTTTCTTTGTCTTCACCAGTTAAAGTAACTTTATCTTTTGGTAACATTGTGATTTCATCTAAATCAAATTCAATATTTGGTAGCTTGGCAGCAATTGCTTCTTTGATTTTATTTAGATCATTTGGTGCTCCATAGACAATTACTTCATCATTTTCTGTTTCAATATCTACGATATCTAGACCAGCTTCTAATAAAGTATCTAAGGTATCTTCTTCAGACAAACCTTTAAAGCTCACAATGCATAAATGATCATACATATAATTGACACTACCTTGGGCTCCCATTTTTACATGACATTTGTTAATTACAGCTCTGACACTGCTAACGCTTCTATTTACGTTATCAGTTAAGCAAGATACAATGGCTGTTGACCCAGATGGTCCAAATATTTCATAATTCACTTCTGTATATGTTTCGTCAGCTCCACTATTTACTTTTTCTATAGCTCTATTAACAATATCATTTGGTACTTGATCTTTTTTTGCTTTTTCAACCAATCTTTTTAAGGTAGGGTTCCCTTCTAATTCTATACCACCGTTTTTAGCGGCTTGATATATTTCTCTCGCATACATTGAATACAATTTTGCTTTAGCAGCTCCTGTTTTTTGAATACTTGCTTTTCTTACTTCATATGCTCTTCCCATATTAAACTTCCTTTCTGTGCTTTTTTTAAGGCATCTTTAGCAGCCTCTTGTTCAGCTGATTTTTTACTATGTGATATACCTTTGCCATACACAATATTGTCGATAACAACTTCTACAGTAAATTCTCTATTATGTGATGGTCCAGTTTCATTTATCAGACGATATTCTAAACTACGTTTATCTGTTTGGACAAATTCTTGTAAAGCCGATTTATAATCGTCAAAGAAATCTACTTCATGATTTTCAATTATTGGAACAATTTTTTTGTTAAAAAAATCTTTTGTTTTATCCAATCCTTGATCTAAATATAAGGCCCCTAAAAAAGATTCAAATATATCAGCAACAATTGCTTTACGATATTTACCTCCGTTTTCGGTTTCACCTTTTCCCAATTTTAAATATTCATTTAAACCTAATTTGATAGAATATTCATAGTTGGCTGTTTCACAAACATAATGAGATCTTATTTTTGTCATCTCACCTTCATTGTATTTATTAATATGATAAAGATAATCACTCATCAATAACTCTAGTACTGCATCACCTAAAAATTCTAATCTCTCATAGCTTGTAACTCCATGTTCATTGGAATATGAGGTATGATAGAATGCAGTTTCATAAATTTTTTCATTATTAGGAGTTATTCCTAATTGATTTAATAGTTTCACTTGAAATCACCTTGTATATTATAACACTTATTCACTGACTTTAAAAGGTTTATTAAATTAATATATTTACCTTTTACTTTTTTTACTATTTTTAGTATAATTGTTATGGAGATTATATGAAAAATATTTTAATAAAATTAATTATATTATATCAAAAAATACCCGGTCCTTGGCATTCATCATGTCGGCATATTCCTACTTGCTCTAATTATGCTATAGAAGCGATTAGTTATTATGGAGCCGTTAAAGGGAGTGTTATGGCTATTAAAAGAATTGTTAGATGTAATCCATGGGGAACGAGTGGATATGACCCAGTGATTAAGGAGGAGAAACATGAGAAAAATTGTTAATGTGTTAATTTTGTTTGTTATGGTGTTTTGTTTAACAGGATGTTTAAAACATGATAGTATGGAAGATATCACTATTTATACAACCAATTACCCTTCTGAATATATTACCAAAAAATTATATGGCAAATTTAGTACAATCAAAAGAATTTACCCAGATGGTGTTGATATCAATAATTATAAATTAACAGACAAACAACTAGAAGATTATAGTCAAGCTGATTTATTTATATTTAATGGTTTGAGTAATGAAAAAAAATATGTCGAGGCTATGAGGAAAAATAATAAGAGTTTAAAAATTATCGATACTACTTTATCAATGGAATATAACAATAATATTGAAGAATTATGGTTAGATCCATCTAATTTTCTAATGATGGCTCAAAACATCAAAACTGGTTTCAACGAATATATTGATAGCTATTATTTAACAAATCAAATTGAAGAAAATTATGAAGAATTAAAAATTGATGCTTCTAATTTGGATGCAAAAATTAAAGATACTGTATCTAACGGTAATAGCAAAATTATTGTCGCTTCGAGCAATTTGTTTAAATATTTAGAAAAATACGGTTTGACAGTTTACTCATTAGACGAAGAAAACAGTGACGTGAATGCTATTTCTAGACAGGTTGAAACTTTAATCAATGACGGTTCCATTAAATATATATTTACATTAGCTAATGAAGATGTTAATTCGACTGTTCAAAGACTTATCGATAACACTGGTGTCAACACTCAAGAGTGGCATACTCTTTCTAACTTAACAGAAATCGAGAGAACTGAAAATGAAGATTATTTTTCATTGATGAACGCTAATTTAGAATTGCTTAAAAACGAATTATATAAATAGCAAGCTTTTAACGGCTTGCTATTTTTTTCCCTATAATTACTGAGATAATAATGATAATTAATCCTAACACAATTGATAATATATTTTCTTGAAGAAAACTTAAAAGACTAAAATTTATTTTTTTATTTAGAATTATTTTTTGGGTATCTAATAATTCATCTTGATAATAAATTTTTAATGTCCCAAGTATAGTCCCCTTTTTGTCCAAAGAGGTTATTTCTTCTTTACCATCATAAACCAATTTAATATCTTTAGGGTTATAATTATTTTCTAAATATTTGACAATATTCTTGGCAGGATATAATTTTAAATTTTGTATATCAGAGTATTTAACTTTAATTGTTTTAAATGATTTATTTTTATCTACTACTGTTTGATTATTATAATTCAGAATAAAATAATCATATATTGTTTTAGCATCTTCTATATGATGGGGAGCTTTTTTATCATATAAAGCTCCTAATGTTATTAACATGTAATTAATATCATTTTCTTTAGCAATGGTTGCTAGACAAAGTCCTGCATCAGTTGTAGTACCAGTTTTACCTCCTAATATATAAGGAATATCTATATTAAATTTTTTAGCATTACTTTGAATAGTACTATGAAACTTTACTTTACCATCTGAGGAAGTATAATTTTTAGTAGTTATAATTGTTTTAAAATCTTTGTTTTTTAAAGCTTCTTTAAAGATATATGAAACTTCTTTAGCTGTGGAGTAATTATTAGGATCATCTAATCCAATAACTGTACTAAAATGTGTATCTTTTAATCCAAGTTCTATAGCTTTATCGTTCATTTTTTGAATAAATTTTTCTTCTGATCCCCCTACATTTCTAGCTAAAGCTTTTGCCGCATCTGCTCCTGATGGGAGTAATAAACCATATAGCAAATCTCTATAAGTAACAACCTCGCCTTTAGTAAAACCAGCAGTTACAGCATTAGCTTCTATTAAACCGTTAAAATCTTCTGACGTTAGTATAACTCTATCATCTAGATTATCTACATTTTCTAAAGTTACTAAAGCTGTCATGATTTTAGTAAGACTGGCGATTGAAACTTTTTCATCAGCTGATTTTTCATATAAGATTTCTCCATTATCTAAATTGTATAAAATAATGTTCTGTGAACTAACATTAAACTCTAGGGCGTTGGCTTTAACTGTACATAATATAAATAAAAATATTAAAGTTAAAAGTTTTTTCATATTTATCACCACATTTTTATTAATCTATTTTAATATAATACGTTTTTGGATATATAATGTTTATTTTTTTATGGCTATACCACCATAAGATTTTAATGAACCCAATTTAGACTTCTTTAAAGTATATATTTTAGAATTATTTTTGTATTCTTTGGGGATATTAAAATCTACTTCTTCATTTACTTTACTCACTACTACTAACATTTTATCGTATTGATCATATCTTTCAAACATTAAGTAATCTTGATTTATATCAAGCATTTCTAATTCAGCGTTTCTTAGAAAAGGTTCATTTTTCCTAATATTACCTATTTTTTTAAAAAAATCTAACAGTTCTTTATCATATTCAGTTTGAGGATAGGGCTTTCTGTTAGACAAATTACCCATTCCCTGTATTCCTATTTCATCACCATAGAATATCGATAAAATACCAGGGAAAAATGTCAAAGCAAAAACATATGATTCATATATTTGTTTGTTGTGTTCATATTGTTCATTGGTTAGAACATAATCCTTACACCAATAAATATTATCGTTTTTTAAATTCCATGCCCATTCACCATTTTCTTGAAAATTTTCCTTTGAAAATAAATTAATAGCTCTAGTTATATCATGGGTTGAAGTAAAATTCATTAATGAATTTATTGTATCCTTTGGATACTCTGTTAAAATTTCTTCAATAGTTTGTGTTAATTTATCTATGTCAGTATAGTTATAGTACCTTAGTAAAGCGTCTATAAACCAGTAATTCATGACAGTATCCATACATTGTCCTGATGATAGATATTCTCTGTTCATATGCATAGGATTTTTCCATACTTCTCCAATAATAAATCCATCTTCTTTATTTCTTTTAACCGCTTTTCTGATCTTTTTGATAAAGTTATCTGTTAATTCATCAGCTACATCAAGTCTTAAACCATCAATGCCAAGAGCAAACCATTTATCGATTATGCCGTCTGTCCCGGTAATATATTCTATCCAAGAAGATGAATTGCCATCACATACCGGTAAATTTTTCATACCCCACCAATAATCAAATTTACTTTGACCATTTTCTTCTTTTTTTCTATAAAATGAGTTATATATTGAATCTGATGATTGATATGCACCAACAGTATCATAAGAAGCAAATTCATTAAAATATTTACTATCATTACCAGTATGATTAAAAACCGCATCTAAGATAATTGCTATACCTAAATTGTGGGCTGATTCACATAAGTTTTTTAAATCTTCGTTAGTACCAGCATAAGGGTCAACGATTTCATAATCACCTGTATCATAGCGGTGATTGGATTGACTTTTTACTATGGGACTTAAATATATAATATCTACCCCTAATGATTTTAAATAAGGGAGTTGTTGCTTTATTCCTTTTAAATCACCACCATAAAAATCGTTATTCCAAATACCTTGTTCATCTGGACCAATGATCATATCTTCTTCCCATGAATTATGTATTTTTCTTCTAGGCATTTCTTCCATTTTTTCCTTGCTTCCTCTTTTAAAACGGTCAACAAAAACATGATACATTACTTTACCTTTGACCCAATCTGGGACATCAAAATTCACCGATGATTTCCAGTTTTCATTTATTAAATTAGTTTGTAAATTAGAATGATTCTTTCTTTTTATATAAATTAGATTGCCGTTTGCTTCACAGGAAAAGCAATAATGATATATTGCACAAGTAGGAATAGTTATATGGGTTTGAAAAACAGCTAGATCATTTTCTTGGTTTATATAATTCATTTTATAGTTATCTTTACCATTTAAAATAAATTGAACATTTTCTAACCACCCTAATTGCATAGGAATTTTAATAGTAATCTGATAATTATTTAAATCATTATTTTGATTTAATAAATTAATTTTTATTTGAACATCATTTAATACTTCTTCCATAATATACTCCTTTAGATATGCCCTAATATAATTATATTATAAATCTAGTAAAATACAATAAAACTTTGCTAAAAAAGAAACTAGTTATAGCTTCTTTTATCCTTTTCTATAATAAATAGACCAGTTACCAGTATTTTTACTTACCCATATTTCAGTACCTGTTTGATCTCCAGTTCGTCCACATAAACCGTTTCCTTCTCTACTACTGGATGCTTGTACTACTTGTCCATCTCCAGCATATATTCCAGTATGTCCACTTCTCCATAATATATCTCCAGCTTGCAATTCACTTTCATTATAACTATGTTTTACAAATCCAATGTTTGTTAACACTCCTTCCATTGTCCTAGTGGAAAAAGCATATCCACCTAA
>CALVID010000008.1 GCA_944329355.1 uncultured Bacilli bacterium | reverse complement strand
ATTACCGGCATTATCAACACTTCGCCAATAAGCATCTAATTTCCCTTCATTCATAAGCCAATCGCCTACATTGCCCTCTGTCGTCCATCCACTTGTTCCATTATAACTATATTCTACTCTTGCTATTCCACTTAAATTGTCTTTTGGATCAAATTTCCTCTTTATTTGTCTTTGACTCCATTGATTACTATACGCTGGTCCTTCATCTACTCCATTATTTATTTTCCTTAATGTGTATGATATTGTTGGTTTTGTCGCATCTTTCTTAAAGGTACTTTCACATACTCCTATGTTCCCAGCTTTATCTTTGACATATCCATAATATGTTATACTTGCTGTATCTTCTTTCTGTGTCTGGCTACTTATCTTTCCAAATGTATTTTCTTTTTTTATACTTATTCCATAGTCTTCTACTCCACTTAAATCATCTGTTAAATTCTTGTTATTATCTCCAAAATCTACTTTTACATCTGATTTATACCATTCATTTGTCCCTTTTGTCCCACTTAACCTTAAACTACATTCTGGAGCAACACTATCGACATTTACTATATTTATCTTTGAACTGATAATATTATTACTTGATGTTTCTCCTCCTTCTCCTACATACTGGGCTTCTAATGGGGTTGATTTTGAGGATTTATCAAATATTAATTCGGTTTTTCCTCCTACTTTATTATCTATCTCTACATATTTCCATTCCCCTTTATTTATCCTATATCTCGCTTTATATGTCCCTTCAATTGCTGGCCATATAATCTCTACTGTCCTTTTTGGTACCCAGCTACTTCCTTTTGGAGTTACATTAAAATCTATCATTGGTAACGCTGCTATCGCTTCACAGTTTTCTCCATCTCTTATTTCATAATCCCTAGTTCCAGCACTATATATTGTTACCATAACTGATTTATCTGATATATCTTCTCCTGTTGTTACATCTTTAACTGGTTCTGCTAATTTTCCATCTTCTATTAGTTTTTTTATCTCTATACAATATCTACCACTTTTCCCTGGTGGATAATCATCTGGATGTTCTCTTATATACTGATCGGCGGCATCATATATTATATTATTTCCAGCATTTTCTGCCTCTTCTCTACTTGAATTAATTCTATTTATTATCGTTGGTACAATTAATATCAACAGTATCCCTATTATTACTATAACCCCCAATATCTCTGCTAGTGTAAATCCTTTTTTCATATCATCACCTACTTTGTATTAAATATTTTTGATATTACCGTTTTTAATTTTATCGTAAATTATGGCTAGAGCATATTTGAAGTTATCATTTGCTTCAATGTTCATCATTAGATCATTATACTTTTCATTTTCTATTGGATATGAAAAAATGCATAAATCTTTAGCTTTAGTGTGCTTTTGAGTTCTTAAAATAGTCTCCATATTAGCTATATCAGCGGTAATAGAATCATATTCTTTTTGTCCTTTAAATTTTAAGATATTTTTTATCATTAAAAATGTCATTACACTATGATGAAATTCTTTATAAAAATATTCATCTAACAGTTGAAACTGATCTCTATAATCATTAGTTTTACTTATAAATGAATAGTCTTTTTTATATATCATCATTATAAGTTTGACAAGATCATATTTTTTATAATGATGTTTGTTCATAGTATATATAATGGCTTCGTCTAGAATATCATAAATTGGATTTTGAAATTCCATTTTTAACCTTTGATTTAAAATATCTTCGTTTGTCATTTTATCCCCTCTTCTATCATTAACATTATAGCAAATTTTAGATATAAAAAAAAGGGCTTTGGACTTAAGTTTTGGCGTTTTGGAAAGTTAAATCATAAAAACATTGAAAATAGTTTATAAATGTAGTATACTTATTTTAAATAGGAGGCTATGAAATGGACAATAGAGATTATGGTTTTGATCAAAGAAATTATAGTGATGATTATTTAAATAATACTAGTCAAGAGTTAAGAACTAGTCAAAACTTGGATGCTATTGAAAAATTGTTTGAAGAATGGGATGAAGATGATAAAAACGATTCAAAATCTTTTTCTTTAGACAATGATCCTTTTGATAGTAAATCATTTTCTTATTTAAATCACGAAAAAAATGAACATACTCCATATTCTAATAGTTCATTTTATGAGGAATTATTACAAGATAAGAAAAAACATACACCTAATCATACTGATTATAACTCTAGTAATATAGACAATTATGAAAATAATGTTACTAATGATCCAATGGATCAAACTAAAGAAATCGATAGTGTAAGTTTAGAACAATTAAAGGCTATTCGACAAGAATTATATAAAATATATAATGATGATGAAGAAAATACGGAATTAGAAAATAATGGAGTTAGTCAAAGTAAAGGTAAAACACTTACTAAAGCTACTAAACAAGGTATTGCTTTTTCTAACGGAAATTTAACTAGAACATTTTTAGATTGTGTAGTTTTATGTTTTGTTACTGCTTCTATGGGATTTGCCTTTTTAATGAATATAATAAATCATATATAAATTAAGGATTATTCCTTAGTTTTTTTTGTATTATAATTTTTTTATCACATATAATTTTATTAGAGGTGTGATATGTTTGATTTTTTGAAGAAACTATTTAAAGATTTTTATCTTTTTACAGCTTCTTATTCTAATAATGTTTTTCCTGATCCTTTATCTAAGGAAGATGAGGAGAAATATATTAAATTAGCGAATATGGGAGATATGGAGGCAAGAAATAAACTTATAGAACATAATTTAAGATTGGTTGCTCATATTGTGAAAAAATATGACCATGGGTCTGATATGTCTGATGATTTAATTAGTATTGGAACTATTGGTTTAATTAAAGGGGTTGATAGCTATTCTTTTAAATATAAAACTAGACTTACTACTTACTGTGCGAGATGCATTGAAAATGAGATTTTAATGTTTTTTAGGTCAGATAAGAAAAATAATAAAAACATAAGTATAGATGAACCTATTGGTTTTGATAAAGAAGGAAATGCAATTACTTTTTTAGATATTTTGAAAACTGATAAACCTGATTTTGCTTTAGATATACATATACAAAATAATGTAAAATTATTAAAAAAATATTTTAATGTTTTGACTGATAGAGAAAAAGAAATTATTATTAAAAGATATGGTTTAGATGGTAAAGATGAGATAACTCAAAAGGAAATTGCGAAGGAAATGGGTATTTCTAGAAGTTATGTTTCAAGAATTGAAAAAAGGGCTTTAACTAAGATGCTTAGGGAATTTATTAAAAATAAAAATAGTTAATTTCTCAAAAGTGTGTCTAGACACAGTTTTAGGAAATAGAAAAAACTAGCTTTAAACTAGTTTTCTTCATTTATTATTTCATGGCATCTTGGACATAGATGTTCTGTTAAGTCAATTTCATTAAAGTAATTCCAACATCTTTCACATCTTTCGCCATCAAATTTTTGAACTTTAACTTCACAGTATTCATATTTTGGAAGTTCATCTGGGGTTAAGATAACATCTGATACAATGAATAATTGTTTTAATTTTGTTAAAATTGGTTTTAATGTTTCTTTATCTTCGTCGCGTAAATTTAAGAATACTTTAGCTTCTAAAGATTTACCGATTATTTTTTCGTTTCTTGCTTCTTCTAAGGCTTTATAAACATCATTTTTAATTTCAAAGAATAATTCGAATATTTCCTTTGTTTCTACTTCATCTTTATATGGTTTTACTTCTGGGAAGTTTTCTAGATGAACACTCTTTTCTTTTTTACCTGGAAGTAATTTATAAACTTCTTCTGATGTATAAGGTAAAATTGGAGCCATTAATTTAATTAATGAAGTTAAGATTTCATATAAAACGGTTTGAACACTTCTTCTTTCATCACTATCATATTTTTCAATATATAAAATATCTTTAGTATAATCTAAGTAGAAATTAGATAATGAATTGACATAATTATTAATTATTTTATAAATTTCATCAAAGTTATAATTATCGTATTCTTTGATTACTTTTTCAATGATATCATTTAATTCTAATAACATATATTTATCAGATATAGGTAATTTATCATAAGGTATTTTATCTTTATCTGGATTAAAGTCAAATAAGTTACCTAACATAAATCTATATGTATTTCTTATTTTTCTATATGATTCTTTAACTCCAGCTAATAGTTCATCACTAAATCTAACATCTTCAGTATAGTCAACGCTGGCTACCCATAGTCTTAAGATATCCGCACCTTGTTTACCAACAACATCCATTGGTCTTACAATATTACCAATGCTTTTACTCATTTTAAAGCCTTTACCATCTAAGACAAAACCTGCGGAAACTAATTCTTTATAAGGACTATGACCACTATAAGCCATACTACAAATTAATGATGAATTAAACCAACCACGGTATTGGTCTGAGCCTTCTAAGTAAACATCAGCTGGATAAGGTAATTTTCTTTCTAATAAGGTTCCAGCCCAAGATGTTCCTGAGTCAAACCAAACATCCATGATATCTGTTTCTTTAGTAAAGTTACCATTTGGGCTAGCTGGATTAGTATATCCTTTTGGAAGTAATTCTTTAGCGTCTTTTTCAAACCAAATATTTGAGCCATATTTTCTAAATAATGAAGCTACATGCATCATAACATTATAATCAACAATAGCTGAGCCATCTTCATTATAGAAGATTGGAATTGGTACACCCCAAGCTCTTTGCCTTGAAATACACCAGTCTCCCCTATCTTTAATCATGTTATATATTCTAGTTTTACCCCAGTCTGTATGGAATTTAACATTGGTATCTAATTCTTTTAAAATTTCATCTCTTATTTTATCTACACTACAAAACCATTGTTTAGTAGCTCTAAAGATGATTGGTTTTTTTGTTCGCCAGTCATGAGGATATGAGTGAGTTATTTTCTTTAATTTTAATAAATAACCGTTTTCTTTTAACCATTCTGGGATTTTTTTATTAGCTTCTTCAACTGTTAACCCTGCAAACATTCCAGATTCTTCATTTAAAACACCGTTATCATTTACTCCATTTACCATACCTAAGTTGTATTTTTTTCCAACGTTGAAATCATCTTCACCATATGAAGGAGCGGTATGAACTAAACCTGTTCCTGCATCTAAAGTTACATGGTCTGCGGTTACAACTGGGGATGTTCTATCCATAAATGGATGTTTATAGATAACATTTTCTAAATCTTTTCCTTTAAAGGTTGATAATACTTCATAGTTTTCAAATTCAAATTCTTTCATTAAGTCTTCTAATAGATTACTTGCGACAATATAGTTATTATCATCTACTTTTACTTTAGAATATTCAAATTCTGGACCAGCACAGACACCCATATTTCCAGGTAAGGTCCAAGGTGTTGTTGTCCAAATGACTAATTTATCTCCTTTATCTGCATAATCATTTCCTTCTACTATAGTAAAGGCAACGTAGATTGATGGGTCAGTTTTATCTTTATATTCAATTTCAGCTTCAGCTAGTGCGGTTTCACTACTTGGAGACCAATAAACTGGTTTTAATCCTTGAAAGATTAAACCTTTTTCAGCCATTTTAGCAAATACTTCAATTTGTCTTGCTTCATATTCTGGATTTAAGGTTATATATGGGTTATCCCAATCGGCTATAACATTTAGTCTTTTGAAGTCTTCCATTTGGGTTTCTACTTGTTTTAAGGCATATTCTTTACAGTATTCTCTAAATTCAGCAATGGTCATTTTTTTTCTATCTACACCACTATTAGTAACAGCTTGTTCGATAGGTAGACCATGAGTATCCCACCCTGGGATATATTCTACATAGTAGCCTTCCATCATTTTAGAACGGTTGATAAAATCTTTTAATATTTTATTTAATGAATGACCTAGATGAATATTACCATTCGCATAAGGTGGTCCGTCGTGTAAGATGAATGGTTTATTGTTTTTATTTTTGTTTTTGATTAGATTATATAAATCCATTTCATCCCATTCTTTGCGTTGTTTAACTTCATTTTCTGCTAAGTTGCCCCTCATTTTAAATTCTGTTTTTGGCATTAATAATGTATCTTTATAATCCATAAATTATATCTCCTTTATTTTTTAATTCCTTTTGTTCCATTATATTCGCTTAGAATATTAGATGTAAAACTTGAGGTTTTACGCATTTCATTTTTATAATCTTTAATAGCTGATTTAATTAATTCATCAGTTAAGGTTTTATAGTCTTTTCCTTTTGGTTTATATAGATAAAATGCGAGTGAGCCTGGTATTGTATTTGGTTCATTAACGTATATTTCATCTGTTTCTTTATTTACTAGATAATCTATTCGGCAAACACCTTTTAAATTTAATATTCTAAATACTTTTTTAGATATTTCATATATTTGATTTGTCATTTCATCTGATATTTTAGCAGGAATATCAAATTCACTTGTCGACATAGAAGAAGGCATTTTAGAATTTTTCATACCTTTTCCTTTTGAACCTCCTAGATATTTATCTTCAAAGGTTAAAAGTTCATGTTTCATTTTCATTTCGGCAATGAAACTAGTTTCCATATATTCATAGTTACCACAGACAGCACAGTTTAATTCTTGTAAGTTTGGAATCATTTGTTCAACAATGATTTTCTTTTCATATTCTAAAGCTTCTTCTATCGCTTTGATTAATTCTTCTTTGTTGTGGGCAGGGCTTATTCCAATAGTACTTCCTAAGTTTGCGGGTTTGACAATTACAGGATAGTTTAAGCTTTCTACTTTTTCTATTATTTCATCTTTATTCATGTTATATTCAAAGTCATAGAACCAAACATATTTTGGTGTTTTAATATTATTGGCTTCTAAAACTTGTTTTAATACGACTTTATCTTGTCCTAAAGCAGCACCTAGTACTGATGGACCAACAACTGGCAAACCTAATGTTTCTAAATATCCAGCTAAAGAGCCATCTTCTACTCCTTTACCATGAACTATCGGAAAAGCGACATCTATGGTATTAACATTTCTACCAAATAATCCTTTTATTTTTTGTAGGATAATTTCGTTACCTTTTCGACAAATAGTTATTTCTTTGACAAATTTTTTCATGTTATCAAAGTATTTATATGTATCCATATCTCTTAAAGCCGCACCTGTATAAAAGTGTCTATCTTTACTGATATAGATAGGTATAATTTCATATTTTTCTTCATCAATATTTTCCATAGCTTGCAGTGCTGAAATGATACTTACTTCGTGTTCAACTGAATCTCCACCAAAAATAACTCCAACTTTAATCATTTAAATCACTCCTTTTCGTTAAATATGTCTGGTAAATCATTTTCTAATAAGACATATGTTTCATTTTCTTTTAATGTTTGAATTAATGGGAAAGCTTTTAAAACATCATTTATAATATGAATTTTATTTTCATCATAATGTTTTTCTTTTAAGCCTTCATATATTGGTTTTGTTTTTTCTGCACCGACTAATATTACTTCGTCGGCACTATCAGCAATTTGTGTTCCAAATATTTTATTTTTTTCATATTCTTCATTACCTAACTCAATCATACCTGGGGTTACTACTATATGTTTTCCAGGCATCATTTTTAAAACATCTAAAGCCATTTTAGCTCCTGTTGGATTTGAGTTATAGGCATCATCAATTATATTTATATCGCCATTTTTCTTTAATTCTAGGCGGTGTTCAACAGGTTTTACTTTGGCAACTCCAGCTTTTAACTGTTCTATATTCATGCCAAATTCTATGCCTAAGGCAATGGCCGCTAGAATATTATACACATTAGCGTATCCCAATAGTTTTGTTTCAAATTTATAAGGTTTATCATCATTTTTAAAATAAACATCAAAGGTTGTTCCTTTAGGACTTAGGGTTATGTTTTTAGCTATGACGTCAGCATCTAAACTATCTATACCTATCCATTTTATTTTACAGTTATTTTTTATTTTATAATTTCTTTGCCACTCATCATCTTTATTTAATATACCTATTCCATCACTTGGTAAAGATTCGATTAGTTCAAATTTTGTTTTTTGAATGTTTTCCCTTGAACCAAAGGTAGCTAAATGAGCAACACCTATTTTAGTGATTATACCGTATTTGGGATGAACTAAATCACATAATTCTTTAATATCTCCTTCTTGGCAAGCACCCATTTCTGCTATAAAGACATCAGTGAATTTATCTAGATAATTATTTATGGTAATCATTAGACCAAATGGAGTGTTGAAATTTTTAGGGGTTGGCATGGAATTATATTTAATATTCAAAATATCATTTAAAATATTTTTACTACTTGTTTTACCATAACTGCCTGTAATACCAACTACTTTTAAGGTTTTCATGCTTTTTATTTTATTTATAGCTTTTCTTTTAAAATAATAACCGACTAATGATTCAACTGGAGTATTTATTAATAGAGCCACTAAAATATATAGGTTATTTAAATATGCAATTAGACCTAAGATTAAGTAAAAATAAATTATATTTGTCTCATCTACAAATAAGCTCATAATGATGATTGGAATTAGGTGGGTTAAGATGTTTGTAAATGTGAGTCTTTTTACTCTAGCTGTATATTTAAGAGGTAGTTTATTTTGAGATTTTTTTCTTTCTAATAATAAGTTTACAGTTAATATTAGATATAGTACATTAAAACATAACATTAATAATATTAAGTTATCATAAAAAATAAATATGCTTAGGACTATAAATAATATACTATAATCTTTGAAAGCTTTTTTAGGATTTTTCTTTAGCCATTTTAGATATGTTTTTTTTCTATTATATTTATTTTGCTGAAGCATGTGCATGGAATCTTGGCTTTTTAAAAATGTATAAATAAAATAGATAATAACTGTTATTAAAAATATTTTAGTCATGTTAATTCTCCTTTATAAAATTTTTAATGATAGAATTGGTTTGGCCTAATCTTTCTAGATAAGCATAATGAGTACATCCTTCATAAGGAATTACCGCTGAATCTTTGATTAATGTTTCTAATTCGTAGGCATCAGCGATTGGGACTGCGGCATCATTAGTTCCCCATATAATTATAGTTGGACAGGTTATTTTTTTTACGTTTTCGGTTATGTCAGTATTTACATGTTTTACTAATATATCTCGCATCATTGGAGAGGCTTTTCTATAATCTTCTGAGCCCATATGTTTTTTCATGGTTTCAGCTAGTTTATTTAAACCTGGCATATTTTTTAATTTTTTTAAAGCTCTTACTTTTAAACTGTTTGGATTTTTCTTGACTTTAAATGGGCTTCCAAACAAGATTAATTTTTTTACTTTATACATGCTTGCATATAACAAACTTATTTTACCGCCAAATGAATGACCAATTAATATAGGATTTTCTATATTTAATGAGGTTAATAATTCGTGAATCATTTGGACAAAATCGGTTAATAACCATACTTCTTTAGGCTCTTCACTTTGTCCATGACCAGGTAGGTCAATTATTATAACATCATTATCAGTTAAGCTATCGCCGACTGGTTTCATCATTTGGATGTTTTGACCCCAGCCGTGTAACAAAACAACTGTTTGATTATTTATATTTCCATATCTAATATAATTTATATTAATATCTTTATATTTAAACATTTCTTTCACCTTCTTTTTATTATAACATACATACCATATTTCAACAATAAAAAAACGTCCTTAGTTAAGGACGAGTTTTCCCGCGGTACCACCTTATTTTATTTTTTAAATACTCTCAATAACTATAACGCGTTACCGTTCTTATCTACTTTATTCAAAAAGAAACATCAAGAGTGATTTATATATTAAAATCGTTATTAGTTTCCACCATTCACTAACTCTCTTTAAACTTTTTTAATATACGCTCTCTATCATATGCTTTTATATATCTAATTTGTCTATATCATTAATTATATCTAATTGTGATTCAATGATGCTTTTAAGTCTACGTTTTAAAACATTAATATTTCTTTTAGTCATTTCAGCATCATTTTCTATTTTTTCAGCTTTGATTAATGCATCATTTACTATTCTACTAGCGTTTTTCTTCGCATCATCTAAGATTATTTCGCTTTCATGATGAGCGGCTATTTTTAATTGATCTGAGGTTTTTTGGGCCATGATTATGGCTCTATTTAAAGTGTTTTCCATGCGTTCATATTGTTCTAATTTTTCTTTTAGTGCGGTTGTTTCTTCTAATTTTAATTTTAATTTTCTGATTTCATCATTTTTATCGACAATTAGTTTATTTTTCGCATCTATATCGGCTATCATTTTTTCTACTCTTTTGATAATCTGATCTAAAAAGTTATTTACTTCATCTGGATCATAACCACGCATGACTCTTGTAAATTTTTCCATAAACTCGACCTCACCTCGGCGATATACGCCCTATATTCTTTTACCACTCTATATCTATATTATTATTATCATGAATACCTTTGCCTTCGGTATCGTTTGTTATTTTTCCTTGAACACTAACGTTATTTGGTGTACATAGGAAGATTCCTCCACCTATTTTTTGTAAATCTCCACCTATCGCATATATTGTTCCACTTAGAAAATCAACTATTCTTTTAGCTTGTTCAGGGGTAACCCTTTTTAAGTTGACAACTACGGTATTTCTTTTCTTTAAATGGTCAGCTATTTGCTGGGACTCAGAATAAGCTCTAGGCTCAAGCAATATCATTTTTGCTCCGCCTTCTTCAGTTAATGCTTCTTCTGCTTTTAAATCATAATATTGATCGTTTGATGGTGCAGCAAAGACATCTTCTTCTTCACCCATGATTTTCTTTATCAAACCCATATTTATCCTCCTTAGTGTGTGAATATATTCACTTTGCTATACTTAATTTTATCATAGATTTTGGAAAAAGAAAATGCTTTTTGCTTATACTTTTATTATTTTGTGTAAAGTAAGACATATAATACGACTTATTTATTCAATTTTTGATTTCTTTTGATATAATTATTTTAAAGGAAGTTGGATTTATGGTTATAAAACGTAAGAAAAAAAGAAGATGTTTTAAATTTTTTATAGTTTTATTGATTATAACTATCCTAATTTTGTTATTTACTTTTATATATAAAGAAAGATTTTTATATAAGGTTGATTATAGTCAAAAAGGTAATATTACTTATTATGATATTTATGGTATTCATATGAACTTTGAAGGTAATTTTAAGTTATCTGGATATAGTAATCCTAAACTAGTTTTAACTGATGGGATTAAGGAAATGATTATAAATTGGGATTTGGATAAACATGATGATGAATATAGTTTTAAAACTAGCGAGTATATTAATGATGGGATTAATTTAGAAAGGCTTAATACTGGAACATATTATTTATTGATTAAAGTTAGTAATGATGAAGAAGATATTTATTTTCCTTTAGTAAATAAGACAGAATATAAGGATTTAGAGTATTACACTTTAACTGGGACTGATAAGAAAATTGATATTATTTGGGATAAATATCTAGAAAATGAGATTTTAAAGTTTGATATAAAAAATACTAAGTTACCAGATGATGTTTATGATATTACTATCGACCCTGGTCATGATGGAAGTGATGCAGGTATGATAGTGTGTGCGAATGGAGATGTTCCTAATTATTTGGGAGAATGTTCAAACAGTAAGGCTTATAAAGAATCTGATTTAAATTTTACGGTTTCTAAGGCTTTAAAGGATGAGTTAGAAAAACTAGGTTATAAGGTAAAATTAACTAGAGATAGTAAAGATTCTAAGTTACCTACTTATGGTAAAATGGGAAGTGGTACTACGGCTAATACGGTTAAAGCTAAATTTAATTTAGCTCTTCATCATAATTCTTCTAATGTGCCTGGTGGCATGAGCAACACTTATGGTTTAGAGGTTTTTATAGCTGGTAATAGTAAGTTTGATTTAGCTAAGTCTTTTGTTAAGAACATAACTAAAAAGGCCAATATCAGTACATCTACTAAAAAAGAATTTAAGATAGAAGATGGAATTTATCAGAGATTTTCTGATGATGGAATTACTCCTTACTATTATATGATTAGAGAAATTGGAGGCATAGCAACTCATGCTTATGTGGATGGAAGTAATACTAAATATGATGCGAATCCTTATTATAATTCCAATAACACAGCTGAAGGATATTTACTTGAATTAGGATATATTGATAATGTTAAAGAACTTAAAAATATAATAGATAATCCGAATGATTATGCGAGAGGAATTGCTTTAGGTTTGGATGAGTATTTAAAAAATACCAGTGATTAATTCTGGTATTTTTTTACTAAGGTTTTGTTTGTTTTATTTTTTCTATGATTTAATAAGGCAAAAGCTGGTGCGACAAATAATCCATGAATTAGCTTTTTAGTAGTGATGACTGCTAGAGCAATACCAAAAAGGATAGAGGCTGTAAAAGTATTAAAGATGGCAATTAACTTTGATTTTTTCTTTTGCAATTTATATTTGGGTTTATTATTTATATTAGTATTTTTTACCTGTGCTTTTATTTGGATTTGTTTATTAGTTTTTTTATGTTTTTCTACTTTTTGTTTAGTATTTGGTTTTTCTTTTTTTATTTCTATTTTTGGTTTTATTATTATTTTTTGTTTTTCTTTATGTTGAATTAGAGGTTTAATTATTTTTTCAACTTTAAGTTTTTTTGTTTGTTTGGATGCATTAATGATTATTTTAGTTCTTTTAGGAATATTAGGTGTGATTACGACAATTTTACCAAATAGTGTTTTTTGTTCACTAATAGATATAGTATTTATCTTATTTACTTTTTTACCTATTATAGTATTAGTTACTCCACCTGATGAACCTTCTGTTAATAAATCTAATAATTTTTTATTTAATATTAATACTAAAATATCATATGAATTTCTTTCATATTCAATATGATATTTTATAAAACTGGTTTTTTTAGATGTTTTGGAAATGGTTAAGCTTCTTTCTTTAATGTTTATGTTTGATTTAAAAATTAATTTTTGAAAGTTTATTTTGACTAGTTTTATCATAAGTTTTCTCCATTTAAATTAAAATTTTATTTTTTCATTTAAATAGTTTTCTAATTCATCTACTTTAACTACATCTTGTTTCATGGTATCTCTATTTCTAACTGTAACGGTATTATTATTAATGGTATCATCATCAACGGTTATACAAAAAGGCGTTCCTGCAATATCTTGTCTTCGATATCTTTTACCAATATTTCCTGTTTCATCATAAGTTATCATAAATGTTTTAGATAATTTATTATATATTTCTAAAGCTTTATCTTTATGATGTTTTTTGACAAGTGGTAGAATAGCGGCTTTATAAGGCGCTAGAAAAGGATGGAAATGCATGACCTCTCTAGTAGTGCCATCTTCTAGCTTTTCTTCTTCATAGGCGTTACACAATATAGCTAATGCAAGACGGTCTGCTCCTACACTTGATTCGACAATGGTTGGTAATATTTTTTCATTAGTATCTGGGTCTAGATATCTCATTTGATTTCCAGAATATTCTTCATGTCTTGATAAGTCATAAGTTCCTCTATGATGAGTTCCCCAAAGTTCATCAAAGCCAAATGGAAATTTATACTGAATATCACATGCAGCTTTACAGTAAAAGACTAATTTTTCATGGTCTTTAAATCTGATATTTTCTTCTTTAATTCCTAAATCTATTAAGAATTTCCAAGCTTTTTGTTTATAATTTTCATAAAAATTCATTGAATCTTCTTCTTTACAGAAAAGCTGGTGCTCCATCTGTTCAAACTCTATTGTTCTAAAGGTAAAGTTTCCTGGGGTAATTTCATTTCTAAAGGCTTTACCTATTTGACCTATTCCAAATGGAAGCTTGGCTCTCATAGATTTTTGAACGTTTAAGAAATTGACAAATTCTCCTTGAGCGGTTTCTCCTCTTAAATATACTTTTGATGAATCATCTTTGATAACTCCCCTACTTGTTTCGAATAAAAGGTTAAACTGTCTGATTTTAGTCCAATTTGATTTACCACATTTTGGACATTTGATATGATTTTTAATTATATAATCATATAATTCATCATCAGTTAAAGAGTCTCCATCTATTTCTGGATTTACGGCTTCAACTAGTTTATCGGCTCTATGTCTTGACTTACATTCCTTACAGTCGATTAATGGGTCTGAAAAGTTTTGAACATGACCTGAAGCTTCCCATACTTTTGGATTCATTAATATGGCAGCGTCAATTCCATAACTATGAATGCTTTCTTCTATAAATTTCTTCCACCAGGCTTTTTTTAAGTTATTTTTAAGTTCTACTCCTAGTGGACCATAATCCCAAGTGTTGGCAAGTCCACCATAGATTTCACTACCTTGAAATACGAAACCATATTGTTTACAAATACTTACTAATTTTTCCATTGTTAATTTTTCCATAATTACCTCCCTAAATAAAAATTCTCCTAGAAATATAAGGACGGTTGCCCGCGGTTCCACCTTATTTATTCTAGAAGAATCACTTTCTAATATATGACTCCCTGTTTTCCACGCAGATCTTCGCCTTTCAATATTAATTTTATGTTTTTCTTTTAACTTAGTCAAGTTAATTTGTTAATTTTTGTAAATTTTTAATAAAGCTTTTACTTTTTAAGTATAGTCCTGTATATCTTGAATAATAATCATCTAAAAATAGATTTATTTCGTTTTTGGATTTTGGACTGATGTCTAATTTAGATATTTTGCTTATATCGACATAGTAAAACATTCTGATTAATTTAATTGTTTTATCTGAGACCATAAATTCATTAGTATAACAGTTTTTACAGACATAGCCCCCACGATAACTTGATAAGGTTACAATGCCTGTTTTTTTTCCACATATGGCACATGAATCAATTATGGGCATGACACCCAAGAATTCTAAGTATTTTAATTCTAATATATTCATGATTATTAAGGGGTCAAATCCTTCATCTATTTTTTTTAAGCTTTGTATTAGTAAATCAAATATATGAGGATTATTATTTTGTTTAATGACACCTTCGCTTAATTCTAACATGTAAGCAGAATAACTGATAGAAGTTATGTCTTTTTTTAGGTTTTTAAAGTTATCTAAAACGCTTACTTCTTTTAATGTAGATATTTTATTTTCTTTATAGTAAATTATAAATTTTCCATAGGTTAATTTAGATGAGACACTTCTTAAAGGGCTTTTTAAGTTTTTACACCCTTTGGCCATCATGGAAATTAGTCCTTTTTCTTTGGTTATAACATTTAATATTTTACTTGTTTCTCCATAGCTTGTTTCATTTACTATTATCCCCGTTACTTCTTCTAAGTTCATTTTTATCCTCTTCTTTATATTTTAAATAGTATTCGATTTTACCTGTCAATCTAAATAAGTTCCATAAGTTTTTTTTATTCATTTTTATCACCTATTTATATTTTGGTGATTTTTTATTATTTTTATTCAGTAAAATCACCAAAGTTAAATTCTGATAAATATTTTTCTCTATCACGCCATTTTTCAATTGTTTTAACATATAATTCTAAGTATACTTTAGTGTTTAATATTTCTTCTAAATCTTTTCTAGCTAAGGTGCCTATTTTTTTTATCATTTGACCGTTTTTTCCAATGATTATTCTTTTTAGAGCATCTCTATCAACTATAATGGCGACATTTATGATGTTTTTATCTTTATCTTTGATGATTTTTTCAGTTAGACAAGTTACTGAATGAGGGACTTCTTCTTTGGTTAACCATAATATTTTTTCTCTAACTATTTCTGATATCATAAATTGCATACTTCTATTTGTAACTATATTATCATCAAAGTATTTTATGTTATCTGGTAAATACTGTTTAATTACTTTTATTAATTCATTTATGTTTTTATTTTTTAAAGCTGATATGGGAACTATTTCTTTAAAATCATATAAGTCTTTATATTCGTTTATTTTTAAGAATATTTCATCTTTTGATAAGCCATCTATTTTATTTATGATTAAAATTACTGGTTTATTTATATCTTTTAATTTTTCTATAACGTATTTATCGCCTTTACCAAGTCCTGCTTTGGCATCTACTAAGAAACATACTATATCGACATCTTCTATACTATAATAGGCTCCTTTGTTTAAGATTTTACCCAGTTTATTGACTGGTTTATGGATACCTGGAGTATCGACAAATACTATTTGTGAATCTTCATCATTGTATATTCCTTGAATGATGTTTCTAGTCGTTCCTGGTTTATCTGAGGTAATGGCTATTTTAGTTTTAACTAGTTTATTTATTAGGGTTGATTTTCCAACGTTAGGTCTTCCAACAAAACTGACAAATCCTGTGTGCATTTTTTACCCTCCTATTAGTGTGATTATTTTTGGAACAAATATGATAAATCCTATGATGATGGCGGTTAGACCAAAGACTAATACAGCGGCAGCGGCGGTATCTTTTGCTATTTTGGCTAGTGGATGAGTTTCTTTAGTTACTAAGTCTATGGTAGCTTCAATACTTGTGTTTATTAGTTCAGTGGCTATTACTAAACCGATAATTAGAATTATGGCAAGCCACTCTATTTGAGATATTTTGAAATAAATTCCTGCTATTACTACTAATATGGTAGCTAATGTATGAACTAGGATATTTTGTTCATATTTAAAGGCGTATTTTAGACCATCAAAGGCATATTTAAAGCTTTTAAATAGTCTTTTAAAGCCTTTCTTTTTTAAATCATCTCTTGAGACCGTAGGCATTTAATATCTCCTCCTGTTTAGCAAACATTATTTTTTCTTCTTCTTTAGTCATGTGGTCATATCCTAGTAAATGTAGTAATCCGTGTACGGTTAAAAATCCCATTTCTCTTGCGATACTATGTCCATATTCTTTAGCTTGAGCTTTCATTTTAGGTACACATATATAAATATCTCCTAATAGTCTACCAAATTCAAAATTTATATTAGCTTCGCCATCTTCTAAGGCAAAACTTATGACATCTGTTTCTCTATCAATATTTCTATAAGTTTTATTTAACTCTCTTATTTTATCACTATCTACAAATATGACATTAAAAGTAACGTTGGTTAGATTTTCATGTTTTAAGGCAAAGTCTATTATGTTTTTTTCTTCTTTTAAATCTACTTCTTCATTTGTTTCATTAAATATTTCAAAATTATTCATACTATACTCCCACTTCTATTAAGTTAAACATATACAAGGCCATTAGGGCTGTACATAACAATATAATTATATTATAAACTATGGGATTTTTCAATACTGGTGGAAGGTGGTCATTGATTAGGTCTATTAATTTATAGATTAGAAAACCAAGCATTCCTCCTATGACATTTAAGGTTATATCATCTATATCAAATACTCTGCCAATTAGTAATTGAGTGGTTTCAATGGATGCGGATACTAATAAAATTAATAAAAATGCGGATAATGGTTTTTTTAGTTTTAAATAATATGAGATAAAAAATCCATATGGGATAAACATTATGATATTTCCTAACACATTTTTGATAAATAGATTGCTTCCAAAGGAATATCTAAACATTTCTTTGAATGGAATAAAGTTTGAATTTGACCAGCTGACATCTCCAAAGGTTACAACATAGAACAAACACAAAACATAGATGATAAATATTAAGGCAAGGAGTTCTTTATAAAATATTATTTTTTGTTTGTTTTTGATTAAATATACTAAACGCATGCTTATGGCAATCACACTACTGATTAATATGGTTGGCCAGGTTTGACCTAATATTTCTATAATACTTTGTCTAATCAAATACATCACCTAAATTCTACATAATCGGTAATATCTTCATATACCGCAAAAAACATTTCTACTTCTACTATACTCTCTTTGACGGTACTTTTCAAATATTTACTTCTGATGATGTATTCGTTTTTGGATAGTTTTTTTTCTATATCTTTAGTTGCTTTTTCTTTGGCTTTGGATATGGCTTCTTCTTTGGTTAAAATTATATCTGTTACTTTGGTTTCTTTTTGACTTTGTTTGACTAGTTTTAAGGGAATTAGGTTATGTTTGATTATTTCTTCTTCTTTTATATTTTTGGTTTTATATTTATTTAAGGTTAATTCTAAGGTGTGATTTAAGAATTTTATGGCATATATGTCTTTTTCTTTTCCTGTTTCTGTTTCTTTATACATGGCATAGGGGTATTCTGTTTTGGTAACATACCATACTTCAGCATAGGCTTTACCTTCGGCTCTGACTTTACCTTTAACTTTTTCATTAAAGATTAGTTCGCCAGTTACTATTAAATCGCCTTTTTTTACATAATCATTCATGTCTTTAACGATATCGCCTTTTTCGGCAATTACTTTTTTCAAAACGCCATCTTTTTTGGCTATTATGTGTCTTGGGTTATTATTTTCTTCTTTTTTTACAATTTCTCTTTCTTCTACTCTAACGGTATATTTGGTGCCGCTATTTTCAATTTCTAACCATTCAATTTTATCTGGGTATTTGTTTAATATTTGTTCTTTAATTTTAGTTATTTCGTTATATGATTTTTTAAAGGAATATTTTTTTATACCTTCTTTTTCTAATTCTTTTAATAATAAATTTCTAATTTCTTTATTTGAATGAATGACTTCTACTTTGAAGATTATATTGGTAAATAACATGAATAGTGCGAAGGCGACTATAATTATAATTATTAAATGTTTGGTTAGTTTTATTTTTCTTTTTATTTTTATTAATCCAAAGACATCTAATTCGGTTATTTCATATATACTTTTTATTTTTAAAACTGTTTCATAGTCTTTTTTATAGATGATGATATCAGCTTCGTTTTGATTTTTATATTTTATAGATAAAATTTCTATTTTGCGAGTTCTCAGTTTTTTGATGAACCGATTTATGTTTTTCCCTTTTATATTTAAGGATATTTTACTGATCAATTTTTCAATCATTGAAATTCAACTGTTTTTATTGTTCCTAAAATTAATAGTTCATCATTGAGAAGTTTGGCTATTGAAAGATCTTCTCCTTTAACTATAACAATTCCTTTATTGAACCTGACTATAATTTTGTTTTCATCAAAATGATCTATTTCTGAATAATTTACTATATCTATTTTTTTAGTTAAAATTGTTATTTTGAATTCATCTTCTAAAATATAAGAACGCAATGTACTAAGCATGAAAATCACCCATATAATTTTATGGGTGAAAGCATTTAAATATACTAATAAATTGATATTACTTCATCATAAATATGATATTTATAAGTCATTTTTATCACCAATTATATTTTAAATTATTTATGTTAAATAAAATGTCAAAAAACTGAAACTTATTTCATTTCAGTTTTTTTAATTAATATTTTATGTTTTGCTTTATTAACCCAATTATTTCATCTTCCATATCCTTTGTTATATTAGTAACACCTAATTCAGAGTGTTTTTCACTTCCATGAAAATCATTTCCAGCAGATATTAATAAATCATGTTTATGAGCAAAATCATATAAAAATTGGACTTGCTCTTGATTACTTTCATTACAAATTTCAATACCATCAATATAAGGTAAGCAAGAATTTAATATATCTTCTACGTTGGTTTCTTTACCATATTTAAATGGATGAGCTAAAAATATTTTTCCACCATTTTGATGAATGATTTTTTGAACATCTTCAATTGTAGGCCATACTAGATGCATGTCAATATAAAGAGGAAAGGATTCGCTAGTTGTACCTTCTCTATATAAGTCTGTTACTGTTTTTATATTTAAATTATCTAAAAATTGTTTGCTTTCTGGAATATTTTCTAGCATTCTGAATAGTGCAGCATGAGCATATTCATCTTTGGCTTGATATGGAGTTGAATCATCTAATTTTAAATCTAATTTGTTGCATATTTCGCATAATTTCTCAAATATTTTTGTTTGTCTACTTTCAAGGGTACCATACTGACTATGAGCCCATTTTCTAACAGGTTCTAAATCAAAATCATAACATAAGATGTCGTAAGTTAATTTACCTACTAAAGCATCTGCTTCCATACCGTAAATAACTGTTCCTTCAAAGTTTGTCTTGTTAATATCTAAGTAAACATCACAAGAATCATGGTCGGTTATAGATACTACTTTAATACCCTTTTACGCACATTTATCTAATATTATATTTGCATCTAACTTACCATCTAATGAATGGTTAGAGTGCATATGTAAATCTAAAGTGCTTTGCATATTAATTCCCCTTATTTTTTGTCTTTAAACATTTCTGATATTGTTGTTCCTAAGGTTGCTAAATCCTGCAGGTTAGATGGTACAATTATTTTTGTAGCTTGACCATTGGCCATTTTGGCTAAAGCATCAAAACTTCTAAGAGTTAAAACTGATTTATCAGCACCAGCTTCTTTTAAATTTTTAATTGCCATAGCTTCGGCTTCACTTCTTTTTAAAATGGCCGCTGCTTCTCCTTCAGCTTTTTTAATTTGAGCTTCTTTGGCAGCCTCAGCTTGTAAAATTAGACTTTCTTTATTACCTTCGGCTATTAAAACACTTGATTTCTTTTCACCTTCGGCTTGTAAAATTTTTTCTCTTCTTTCTCTTTCAGCTCTCATTTGCTTTTCCATGGCATCTTGAATATCACGAGGTGGTAAAATATTTTTAACTTCGACACGATTTATTTTTATACCCCATGGATTAGTTGCTTCATCTAAGATTGATCTCATTTTAGAATTAATAATATCTCTTGATGTCAAAGTTTGATCTAATTCTAATTCACCAATAATATTTCTTAAAGTGGTGGCTGTTAGATTTTCGATAGCTCTTACTGGACTTTCTACACCATAAGTATATAGCTTTGGATCAGTGATTTGATAATAAACAACTGTATCTATTTGCATAGTAACATTATCTTTAGTGATAACTGGTTGTGGTGGAAAGTCTTTTACTTTTTCTTTTAAACTAATACCGCCTAATCCAGCATATCTATCAATAAATGGTATTTTAAAGTGTAAACCGTTAGACCATGTTGTATAATATGATCCTAATCTTTCAATAATATAACACATTGATTGAGGAACTATTTTAACATTCGGTATAACAATTATCAAAACTAATACTAAAATAACAATTAATAATGACATTAATCTTCTCCTTTCTCTACTTTGATTTTAACGCCTTTTATTTCTAGAACTTTTACTATTTCATCTTTTTTTATTGGTCCACTTGCATAAGCGGTCCATCTTTTTCCATCTACTTTTACTTCACCATCTTTATTTTTTCCTATTGCTTCAGTAACAACTCCTGTCATGCCAACGATTCTATCAATATTCGTTTTTACTTTCTGAGACTTAATGAATTTAGTTAAAAATGGTTTTGTGGTAATTAATAATATGACTCCTAATATAACAAATATACCAAATTGAAGAATATAATTGTCAATAAACAGTGAAATAATAAGGGCAATGATGCCACTTAAGACAAACCAAATAGTGGTTAAATTGACGGTTGCTAATTCAATTAAAGTAAGCAAAATAACAATCGTTAACCATACTAACCATTGTTCCAAAGTTATCCCCTCCTACAGATACTAGTATAGCATAGTGATTTTTAAATTACAATAAAAGCACCGATATTTTTCGGTGCTTAAGTTGTTAATGTAAATTTTTATCTAGTTCTACCTTTTGATTTTTCTTCTTTTTCTCTATGTTCAGCAGCAACTTGTTCTAAGGCTTCCTGCCATGTAAGAGAATTATTGCTATCTGTCATTCTTTTGAAAGTTTCTTGATCAATTTCGGCTCTTTCTTCAGGATCAAACCCCATATCATTGAATTCTGTTGAATTATCAGCAGGTGTGTCAAAGATTGAAGATGAAACTGGAGTATAACTATCATCATAACTTGATAATTCATTTACTAATGAATTACTATTCTCATCTTTTACAATAGGTGTTGGTTCACTAGATTTTTCTTCTTTTGGTGCTGGCGTTTCTTTTGGTTGATTACTTTTATGATCGTCAATATGTTTCTGTGAATGAGGATCACCTTTATGAATATCTGCCATCATGTCTTCTAATGTTGCTTTGTCTTCTTTAGTCAAGCCAACCATGTTTTCCTTACTAATGTTTTCGTGGATCTTTTTTACTCTTTCATCCACTTCCTTGTTTAAAGTTTTATCACTATCATCTTTGCTGTCGGCTTGTTTTTTATCCTCTGCTTTTTCTTGAGCTTTTTTATCAATATTTTCACACTTAGTGTTTGCCTCATTGATGATATCACTAATAGCTTGGATTCCTACTAAATCAGCTTTTTCTTGAATTTGTGCAAGTGATTCTGTAGTTACTTTTAATTTTGAATTTAATGTTCTATTTTTGCTTCTTGCTGTTTCTAGTTTTTCATTAAGACTATCTACTTCTTTTTGACGTTCATCGATTGCAGCTTGAACATCGGCTTGGCGTTTTTGCTCAGCTTGTGTCATTTCTTCTTTATGTTTTTTCTTTATTTCAGAAATTTCTTTTGCCTTTACTTGTTTAGCTCTTTTATCATTAAACTGTGCCTCTGTAAGTAGAGTTCTAAATTGATTTACATCAGCAACTTTAGCTAATTCTTTGGCAACGCTATCTAAAACATCAGCATCATATTTATTTATTTTATAATTCCAGAAATAAGCGTATTTATAATCTTTATATGTTGCAAATTCTGTTAAATCTTCTAAATTCTTTTTCTCTTTTTTAGGTTGTTTAATATCTTTCTCTGGAACTGCCATTACCACTGGCTTAACTACATTAGATTCTTTATCTTCTTTTTTCGAAGGAATTTCTTTCGTTTCATCAATATCTTTCATATCTTTTTTATTTTTTTCTTGAACAAATTCAGCCAATGTTTTTCCTTTAATGTTTTTTTGTTCTAGATCTTTTTTGTTTTCTTTGTTATCTGCTTTTTCTTTCTTGTCCTTATTTTGATCAGCTTTTCTCTTTTTTTCTTCTTCTTCCACGTGTCTTTTTACCACTTCTTCTACACGTTTAGAGAAAGAATTTTCAGATTTCTTGTCTTTGCTTGACTTTTTCTTATCAACTTCTTTTGAACCTTCTTTTTTCTTAACTTTATATTCTTTAGCTAGTTCAAAAATAGCTCCTGGAACATATGGAACAGTTGTGACACCATCTTTTACTTTTTTTAAAAAACCACGCAATTTACCTGCCATTTTTTTACTTATTTTTACTAAATTTTCTCCTCCAAATGTAGCTGTAACCATTTTAATCACTCCTCATTTCTAATAATTTCACGCATTACTTCTTTTACTTCTTTCCATTCATCTTCTGGTATTTTATCTAAACGATAACCATCTTTATTTTCGTTTAATATTGAAGCATGAATAGTTTCCATATCCTTACTATCAATTTCATTAAATGTATATAGAATGTATTTTTTACCCGTTTTTTCTAATTCAAAACATAGTAATACTTCAGCTTCAGTTTCTTCACCGTTAGATTTTTTTACTTTTAGTTTTTGAATATCTTCCATCAAAACCCCTCCATTCTAGTATTAATTATAGCATACCGTCTTTAAGTTTACAATGTTTTTTGTCAATTACTTTACTTTTTTTGGACATTTTTATAATTATAGTTTTTTTATATAAAATAATTTGTCGATTTAAGTTTGTTATAACTGAAGTTTATTTATAAATTATTTGAGCTGTACCACCACAATATGTAGTTATTAAATCAATGATTTCACTAGCAACTTCCATCAAGTATTCGGCACTAGTAGCTTCGTTTCCTTCAAGAGTTATAAAGATATTTTTTGTATTATCTGTAAATAATGTTTTTTGTGATTGATCCACATCTAATCTATAGATAACATCTTGAGCATCCATATAAACATATTCATCTTGGTTGATCGTTTTTATCTCGTTTTTAACTGTTACATATTTTTTATTATTAGTAATTTCTAATGTAACATCTCCTTTTATTTTATCTAAATCATGGATAGCTATAAATAATCTTGAATCTAAGGTAATGATGTTATATAACTCAATAAGGCAATTTCCTTCTTCTAGTGGCTCTGATTTCAAAAAACGTTTTATTATATATTCATTAATTGGTATATTTTTTCTTCTTTTTATGTCTATTTTTTTATGAATTTCATTAAATCCTCTTAATATTAAATCAGTTTCAATATTGAAATTTTTATATTTTTCTTTTAATTCTTTATATGCTTTTTCTTTAAATATTAAAATGTCTTTATTCATTTGAGAATTATTAATATTCTTAATAATTATACCAACTACTTTTAATCCTAAATCTAACGCTTCTCTTTTAACGATAAATTTCATATGTACTTTCTAACCATTCCTTTTAATGATTGCCATCATTTCTTCAATTGCTTGAGGATTGCCATTTTGAATTTCATTGGCGATACATGTACGCATATGATGTTCTAAGATATTATTAGATATACTTCTTAAACCATTTTCTGCGGAACTAAGTTGAATTAAAATGTCGCTGCAATATCTATTATTATTGATCATTTGTGAAATTCCTCTTATTTGTCCTTCAATTATTGATAATCTTTTAATTATTTTCTTTTGATCTTCAGCATTTTCAAATTTTATTTTATGATATTTTTGTTTTTCTCGCATATTATCACCACTTTAAGTATATACTCCGCCGGGGTATATGTCAAATAATTTAATAAGTATTTATTTATTCTAAAAAAATATTAAAATATTCAATTAAAAAACAATAAATTTAGTACAATTTGATGGATAGATGACTAGAAACACTGATCGTTGATCTTTTTTATTTCTCCATTAACTATATCATTTAAAGTACTTCTACTTATTCCACTTAATCTAGCAAGTTCTCTTTGTGAAATACCTTTTTTATCTATCGCATTTAATAATAAATTTTGTAGCTTTTCTGAATTCATGCCATCCCTACTTTCTGCTTAAGCATTCCTTTATAAAATAATTTTATCATTTTGTATTTAAGGTGTCTATAATTCCGGACAAAAAGCGTTGACGTTTTTTCTGATAATATAATGTTTTGTGCGATTGTTCTGGATACAAAGTGTTGGGTGAAATTTTCTTTTTGGACTTTTCATTAGGATACATTCTAAGTAGATAACCTTTTAATGTTTTTATACCATCAAGTTCTATCTTTGTTGTACTAACTATATTGCAATAAATGTTCTTATAACTGTTTTTTTACAAATTTTTATCCTTTATAAAGTAAATTACTAATAGACAAAAAAGTGGAGCCATAAGGCTCCTTCAGGGGGCAAAAATATATTGCACATAAAATAAATTATTGCTAGTTAAAAACCTTATATTATAAGCATTTTAAATTATACCTAATTACAAAATTTTAAATATAATTATCAAATTTTACAATTTGAGTACCTAAATGGGTACCTAAAATTGATAATACTATTATTAATTCTTCATATAAATGAAAGGATAAATATTATGAAAATAACTTATACAAAACATGGTGATTATTTATTATCAAATTTAACACTACCTGAAAAAGAAAATAAACCTTTAAATAAATATGGATTATTAAGACTAGAATACTTAAAAAAGAATAAGAACGCATTATATCAAGAATTACTTATGAAAGATAAATTAAATGAACATCTTTTTTCAGTCAGTATAATAGCTGAAGATAGAATTAATAACATAGTTAATAACTTAATAAAATCAGATTCATCAATTACAGAAAAACTAAAATCTGAAAATCAATTACTATGGGTTCAAAAAATTAACAATTGTAAAAGTATTGCTGAAGAAGTAGTTTTAAAAGAAGTTATTTATGGAGATGAAATATGATTAAAGGTAAAGAAGATATTACAGATAAAGAATTTGAAGAAATATTACTACCATTCTACAACAATTACAATGAATATCTTATTAAATTTGTAATACCAGATGCTGTAGCATTTTATTTAGCAAATGGGCATAGTAGGAATTGTTTATCAGATTGTCCATTAATTTATCATATTAATTCAGCATTAGATATATTTAATGTTAGATGTGATATAGATAAGTTAATACCAGAAATAGAGCAAATTTTAAAAATAAAATACAATTTAAAAATTATGGATTTAACTAAATTAAAAATGATTAATTATAATTAAAAATATAAGCACTATCTTTTGTTCAGATAGTGCTTTAAATTTCTTTACAGGAGTATAATCATTGTCTAGCCAGCACTGAATTTGTACTCCCGTACGAAATTCTTATGTGGGACTAATCCCAAACCCTATTACAATTTAAACTTAATTTTATCTTCTTCAACAATAAATATTTTAAAGATTTCTCTTTGCTTAATTTTTCTTAAAATAGCATTATAAATTGTTTGATTATTGAAAATCTCATATATTATATTTTCTTTGAATGTGATTTTTAATCTATTAATAAATTTTTCAATAGCTTCTGAGCTGTCTTTTCTTTTTTCCTTTTTATAAATACCATATAATAGTTCTATTTTTTGATTATTATCTAGATCATCAGCATATAATAACATTTCCAAGTCTTCAAATGAAAATAAATTTAATATTTCTGTTAAAGTTTTAGTGCTATTGAATCCATTTAATATATATTTATATCTTTCTTCTTTTGATAATATTTTACAAATAAATTTATAAATATTTTTATTAAACATTAAACAATTATATTTAATTAATAATTGTAATTGCTCAGCGTCTAAATCGTAAATTTCTTCATATAATGGATTACTTAATTGAATAATACTTTCAGTGTTTTTCAAATCAATTTTTATTAAATATAAAATATATTTTTTAAAAAATGATTTTTTCTTATTTTCATTTTCAGTAGGAATAACCCTATTAAGTAATTTGCTAAGATTTTTGTTAGTATATTCAAATAACAAATTTGTATCAATTTCTTTATATAAATCAATTATATTTTTCCAACTTACATTTAAATGATCATATATTACTAACAACTGATACAATTCTTTTTCTACATTATCTATACTTCGTAATTTAAATATTTCCCTTTCATATACTATCTTTTTAATAGAAATTTTAATTGTTTTATCATTAATGATAAAATTAATTAAATCTGGTATATCAAACTTCACTTGCTTATTTATGTAATATTCTTCACAAAAAATTTTTAGATTTTCTTTTATATATTCATATAACAAATAATTTTTAGAATCTAATTGTAATTCAATAAAATTAATTTCCTCTTTACCAATTATTCTACAAATGTTTTTTATACTAAATGAATATAAATTATTTTTATAAATAAAATCATAATTATTTTCATTAAATATCATTATTTCTTTAATGCGAGGATTAATACGTAAAATATTTTGTCGCACATTTTGATTTTCAAACAATTCATTTATATTGTCATTACCAGATATAAATTTATCCTCTATAAATTTTCTTAATGAGTCAATATCTCTTATGCATTCTATATAATCAATTTGAAAAAGGATATTTGTTAATAAATATTTACCATCTTCATCAGATAATGTATCATAATTACTTGTAAAAGCTTCCCATATATCATACTTTTTTAATTTTAATTTACTAAATATATAGTTAATTTTATCAGGATGTTTTTTAAAAAAATTAATTAAAAAAATTAATTTCTTATTATCAATAACTTCATATTGAGAAATCATTTCATCTATATATAAATCTAGTTTATTATCTAATAGATAATTAAATAAATCATAGTTTAATACATATGGCGAATCAAAATCATCTTTTAATAAATCTAATATAGTCTGAAACCCAGTTAGTTTAATATCAAATGAATACTTTTGTTGTCTAACATTCATCAAAAACTCACTATCACTATACATCAACGATTCAGAATTATTTTGATTTTTAAATACTACTGGAGAAGTTATATAATCCATATAATCTTGAGTAATGAAATGTTCTTTAATCAAATCATACAACAAGCTATTATCAGAAGAAAGTTTTAATTCATTTTTTATAAAATATTGTTTAAACACTTCGTTAATCCCTTTAGTTTTTATTTCCTCTTTCTGAGTATTTATTTTTTTTAATTCCGTTTCCAATTGTAAAATTCTATCTTCATTGTTTAAATTATTATATCTTTCTAAAAATTCTTCTTTTGAGCCAAATTCTTTAAAGACTTCAACTTCAGAAATTCTATTTCCATTACTTTTTCTTAATGAAAAACTATTATCTTTAAGTAAATTTATATCAAAATCGTCATTCAAAAACTTAATTATTGGATATTGTTCACTTGTGTTCAAATAATAATAGTCTACGTTATAACTACTGCTTCCATTTGCATAAATATTATGCACTAAAAGTAGTTCTTTTAATTGCCTGCTGTTATCTAAAAATTCATTTTTAATTTTATCAATGGATTCTAAAATTTCATTTTTCTGTTTATCTAAATCAGATAATAATTCTTCTCTTTTTTCTTCACAAGTTATAAACATATTTTTAATAACATCTTTCTTTATATCAGAAAACATCCAATTGTAATCTCGATAATAATAATTTTTAAATACCACCATTGCAAATAGTCTATCGTAGTTTTTAGTATTAGTTACTTCCTTAAATAAACAATAGTCATTTACTATATTTATTAGTGTTCTCATATCAAATATATATTTTGAAACGACACTGATAACTTTTGCTGATAAGTCATTATAAACATTTTGATCTTTTAAAAGACCAATTAGATTTAATTCCGAATTAAATGCTGTTGATATAGGTAAAACGGAAAGGTTATAATCATAAAACTTATTTTTATCCTCAACCTTTTCAAATAAATTATCTTTTATTGCATATACAAATACTATTTTTTTTATACCATAACTAGTATTTAGTATAGTGTTTAATTCTTTTAATTCTTGAATTACTTTTAGTGCAACATCCGGTGGAAATCTATCTAAATCTTCAAATATAACCAAATCATATTTAGTAATTTGAAAATAATAAACTATTTCTGATAAATATCTACTAAATAAAGAATTTGTGTCATGATGCAATTCTAATTCACAATCCTTGACCTTTATTTTATTTATTCTTATCTTATTAACAACAAGTATAACAATTTTGAAAACGAAGAACATCAAAATTAACAACATAACAATGCCATTTAAACCAAAAAAATTATATAGTTTTCCAAATGATAAAATACTTTTATTGTAGTATTTATATAAATAATAAACGACAAACCAAATAACATATAAAATAATAAATGTAAAAAAAACCTTTTTATGCCATGTTTCCTTGTCGTATCTTATTAATGATGATTTAGGAAACTTTGAAAATCTTTTTCTATATATTATTTGCTTTAAAATTGATTCCTCTACTCTATTAACCAATTTTTGTTCTTTTGTTGATATTTTATTATCTTCTTGTTCACTAACTACATCATCATCTACTATATAAGAACCAATTGTAACTGTTAACGATTTATCATTATACTCCTTTTTTTCATCAAAAAATGTTTTTATAATACTACTCTTTCCACTACCATAGTTTCCGATAAGAGCAATATTTTTACAGTTTTTTAAATTTAATAATTCATCTAATTTTTTAATGTATTTTTCATTTATTTCATTTGATATAATTTTAGGAGACAATGTTAGTACTTCCTTTTTATCCTTATTTATTTTTGATTTATTCATTTTTACCTCCAATTCACATTAAAAGAGCGTAGTAAAACTTAAAAATTTATACTAACGCCCTTTTTATTCTTTCAAATATTCCATATTCCCTGTTTACCAGACACTGTTGTTTCATCATTTATTTTTTCAATTAACTCTAATTTCCATGCATATCCAGTTCTATCATATTTATATCCATAAATCAATTCATTTTCTTCAATTATTTTCTTGTTGATTTCATCATTCAATTCAATACAATCTAAAATTTTTACTTTTGCTATTATTTTTGAATGTGGATAATTAAGGTTAAGATGTTCAAATTTTTTCATTGCCTCTTTATCTATACCTTTACCAGCATGAATTAAAATTTCTCCTCTATAATTAAACTTCCAACTTCTAAATTCGTATTTTTTTAATCCTTCAGCCACTAATGTTGCCCATGGTTGTTTTAATGTAATTACTTTCATCCTACAATACTCTTCATTTCTTCTTCTGATAAATATTTTAATGAAGTTAAGTTTAATAAGCACTCTCTATCTAATTTTTCTGAAGAAATTACTCTACTATTATTTTTTAAGTATTCTTTAGATTCATATACCTCTTGAGCCACAATAACATAAATTCCTTTTTTTTGAAGAATATTATTTAATTTATCTTCATTCAAATCAATTCCCAATGTAATTAAAAACATAAAATCTACATCTAATAACTCTACATCTTCAAAATTTTGTTTATATCTTTCTCTTAAGGTTCTTTTAGCACTTATTCCACATTTTACATCATTTAATTCAAATGTAAAATCATATTCGACTGAAGAGATTTTACTATCATGAGAATGTCCATTAAGTTTATCAACAATTGGAAGTAACTTTTCTTCAACTCTACTTTCATATGATTGACCAGCGTCTGAAATTATACTTTGATTAACACTTTCAGTCATAATCAATGAAAACATATTGTTACAATTTATTTCATAATTATTAACAATTTTTGAAATTTTATCACTAAATTCCCTAACAGATTTACCACTCGATTCTAAAATAAATTCGTTTTTTCTATTATTATCTGTTAATGCAAAAACTAATAATGAACTTATTACTCTTTGACCATATGGTAAACTCAACTTTGACATATCACACTCTAAACTTAATTTATCATTTAATTGACTTATTACTTCTTTATATTGATTATTAGCATATGCTTTTGATTCTTGTAATATTAAATCTTTTATTAACATCAATTCAACAGATATATCTAGCATATCCTTCCACATAATAATATTTGAATGTTCCAAAGTATTAATTAGCATACATAAATCTTCATATTTTTGAGTTCCTTCTGTTGCAATTTCATTGTTACTTAATAAAATCTTTTGTAATAATATTCTATCAGATACTTTTGTATTTTTTAATAAAACATCTTGTAATAAAATTAATTGTTTATCCGATAACTTGCATTTTATTAATAATTTTAAAATTGTATAAAATTGTAAGTTATTATTATATACTACTTCTGTTATTTCTATCTTATTATTAGATATCTGTTGTTCCTTCTTCGAACTAAAAAGTTTAATCAATTTCTCCACCTTCTTTCAAAGCATCTATTACTTTATTTGCAACTGCTTCTATCATTTTTGTTGGAACAGAATTACCAAATTGTTTATAACATTGTAAATCGCTTACTACCAGTTTAAAATCATCAGGAAACCCTTGTAATCTTGCTGCTTCACGTGGTGTTAAACGTCTTGGATTAGCATTTTTTTGTTCAACTAATATTTCGGACCCATCTTTATAATATCTAGCAGAAATGGTACTAGTATATTCAGAATCTTCATTAAATAAACTATAACCAAAGCCATTACCTTTGGCTCTATGTTGTTCTTTTCTTCTTTGATGACTTTCCCAAATTTTATCAGATATCGTATATTTTAAATCCACATTTTTTTCTAAAATGTCACCAAGTCTTGTCTTTTCTCCTGTTGGTTCTGGAAATTCAAAATTAATATTATGATTTTTAAATCCAACAATAATTATTCTTTCTCTATTTTGAGGAACTCCAAAATCCTTTGCATTTAAAACTTTGTAATAAATTTTATAATCTAACTTTTTTTCAAGAATATCTTTCATAACTCTAAAAGTATTACCTTTGTCATGACTCAATAATCCTTTAACATTTTCAAGCATAAAACACTTTGGTTTGTGATACTCTAAAATACGTTCTACTTCAAAAAACATAGTTCCTCTTGTATCATCAAAGCCTTTCCTTTTCCCTGCAATCGAAAAAGCCTGACAAGGAAATCCTGCTAATAATATATCAAATGCTGGAATATCTTTTGCTTCTATTTGAGTTATATCTCCACTTGGTGTTTCTCCCCAATTTGCCTCATAAGTTTTCACTGCAAATTTATCAATTTCAGATGAAAAAACACATTTCCCACCTAATTTTTGATAAGGTCTCCTAATTCCTCCTATTCCCGCAAATAAATCTATAAATTTAAAGTTTGCCATATTATCACCTCACTACTTTTAATTCTTATATAATTATAACACAAAAAACACCATTTTTTACTAAGGGCTTGGGTTTTCCCACATTGGAATTTGTGACTATACAAATTCAGTGCTGGCTAGACATATAATTTATACTTATATGACAGCAATGACACCTCTATTACACCCTACCTATATATCTATAATTCTTGTCATATTGTCATTACTAACTAAAATAACTAATTATTATCAGTCAGTAATTTAGTTAAATCATCAATTGATTCTTTTTGATTTTTAATATCTTTTTCATTATTTTTAATATAATTTTTCATTATTTTAATAACTCTATTTTTATCTTTTTTATTTAATTTAGAAATAAAGTTTAATTCCTCTAAATCACAATTATCTAATAATTCCTTAATAACCATTTTGATATATAATTCATCCTGCATTTGATTAACTATATCATCAAGAACTAAAATTGGAGCATTTTCAGGCTTAATAACCATACTACTATAGGAATTATTAACTGTTGATTCTATTTCTTCTTTACTATACTCACATAGTTCCATTAACACCTCTAAAGATAGATTTAATACTGAACTTAACTTCTTTAAAGATAATACATTAGGTTTCTTTCTTTCACCTTTTTCAATTTTAGCAATTGTATTATTATCTATACCAGTTATTCTTGATAACTCTCTTTGAGATATATTAATTTTTTCTCTAGCACCTTTTACTACACTAGCTAAAGTTTTATTGTTCATTAAACTACACCTCTTTTTGCTTTTCTATATTAATTTTACCATAAATAAGATTATTCAACAATATTTTTGTGATTAAAACTCACAAAAAGTATTGACATTAATTAATAATAAATGATATCATTTAATTGTGAGTATTGCTCACAATATAATTTCTTTCTTTAGTTGGTAATCATTGTACATAGATATATTTATATCTAGAGTCTAAACGAAAGGAGGATAGTTTATATGGATGCTAGAGAAACTTTAAAACTTATTTCAAAGCAATGGTGTAATCTTGATGATTTAATGAAACTTGCTGAAATAGGTAAAAATAATGCAGTTAAACTTAGAAGAGAGATAAAAAATGACCTAATAAATAAAGGTTATACTCTGCCAAATAATAGATTACCAATGATTGAAGTAGTCAATAAACTAAAAATAAACATCAATTATTTAGAAAAGATGGCTAAAGAAAAATTATAGAAAGGAATTATAAATGAAAACTATTGAAGAATTAAAAAATAGTATTGTCGATATTAATTATATAATTGAAAATATGATTAGAGAAAATGGTTTATACTGCTTACTTGGAGAAGCAAAAGTTGGTAAATCTGCTCTTGCCCTTCAAATTGCTAATTCTGTTTGCAATGGTATTCCCTTCTTAAATTTAAATACTAATAAAACATCAGTATTATATTTAAGCACTGAAATGAATCCATCAGAAACTATTAGTCGTATTAATTTTATGAAATGTAATTTAGAAGAAAATAAATTCTTATATACTTTTCCAGAAGACAATATGACACATATAAGTATATTAAAAGTAGAAAAAGAAATAAGTGAATTTAAAGAAAAATATAATGGAAAATTAGTATTTATTGATATGTTTAATGGAATAAACTTTGGAAGTTATTACGAATTAAACAATTATCAAGATATGAGTCAAAAAATATTTCCACAACTTCGTAAATTATGTAATGATTATAAAGTTTCTATCATTATTGTTCATCATTTAAATCGTAAAGGAAAATCTTTAGGAAGTACTGCTATTGATACTTGCGTAGATGGTAAACTTGCCTTAAAACAAGATGAAAATATTAAATCAACCTTTTATTTAAGTTATGAAAGTAGAGATTATCCAAGTAAAGATTACGTATTGAAAAGAACTGATAACTTAACACTAATAATTGATGAAGAATCAAAAGAAACCCTTAATCCAAATTTAATTCAATTTTTAAAATATGCGATTAATAAAAAGGAATTTACTTTTACTATTTCTGAAATGGTTAGTAAATTAAATTTATTTATTACTCCACCTGTTTTAGGTAAATTAATTTCGAGTAATAAAGAAGAATTAGAGAGATTGGGATTGTTTATAGAATGTAAAAGGACTGCAACAGAAAGATTATATACTGCTAAATATAAGGAACCTCTAGAAATGCTTACTAATGATATTTTTTCAGTAAGTAATAGCAATAATTCTGATAAGGAGGAAAATTATGGCAGTTAAATTATTAGATAAAAATGAGTGGACAAAAGATGGTCGTAAATGGATATTTTATGACTATGTTAAAAATTTAGATGGTAGTAGAAGAAAATATAAATCAAAGAAATTTTTCACTAAAACTGAAGCATTAAAAGCCGAAAGAGAGTTTTTAACTATTAATAGTGAAAGAAGTGATAAAGATCGTAATATGACTTTTAAAGATTTATATACTCTATTCTATGCTTATAAAGAAGATAAAGTAAAATATACTACTCTAAAGACTTATCGTGACAGAGAAAAGTTCTTCAAAGACTTAGATAATGTTAAATTAAAAGATTTTAATATTGAACACTTTGAAAAATGGAAAAAGCAAATAAATTCTTATGGATATACTACTAATCATAAAAATCATCTATTTAAATTTTTTAAAGAATTATTAAACTTTGCTACTAAATGGTATAATTTTAACTTTACTGCAACCTATAATAAAATGACTAATTTTACTGATCCAAATGAAATGCCTAAAGAAATGTTATTTTTTACTTATGATGAATTTAAAAAATTTATTTCTGTAGAAGAAGATATTTTATTTAAAACATTATTTGAAACTTTATATTATTGTGGACTTCGTCGTGGTGAACTTAGAGGTCTTACTTGGAAAGATATAGATTTTGATAATCAATATTTAAGTATTAATAAAAATATTGTTGCTACTCAAGGCGATGAAAAGAAACCATATATTGTAACAACACCTAAAACAAAATCTAGTATAAGAAATATTCCAATGCCTAAAGTATTAGTTGAAGATATGAAAAAATTATATGAAGTTTCAAAAAAACATTATGGTTTTAATGATGACTGGTATTTATTTGGCGATACCGATCCAATTACTAATGGAAAACTTAGATGTAGGAAAAATAAAAATTGTGAGTTAGCAGAAGTTAAACAAATTAGAATACACGATTTTAGACATAGTTGCGCATCCCTTTTAATTAATAGTGGTGCAACAATAAATGTAGTTGCAAAGTATTTAGGACATACAAAAATAGATGAGACCTTAAACACTTATTCTCATCTATTTAAAAATCAAATGAATGAAATTGTAAACATTATCGACAAACTAAATTAAAATGGGTACCTATTTGGGTACCTAGTACATATATCAAATGGCATAAAGCCCTTATAAACAAAGTATCCCGCCATTTCTGACGGGATTTCAGGGGGTTGGTTAACTACTCACATCTTATTCGTAAGTAGTACCGCATAGATTATTCTATGCATAAAAAGTATAA
>CALVID010000007.1 GCA_944329355.1 uncultured Bacilli bacterium | reverse complement strand
TATAATAATCGATATTATTCATAAATATAATAAAAAAGAAATCACCTAATTCATAAATTATTTAGGTGGCAATATATTAAGCAACACTCTAACACTGAGAATTTGAATGTTCCTTATATATCGTATGAAGTTCCCTTCATCAATATTAATTTTAACATAAATTCTATATTATCACAAATAATACTATAAAAAACAACTACTTTACACTTTGTCAAAATATAGAAGTCTTTGGATAATATGACTAAGTTTCATTGACATGCAACTTTAAAGTACGTATAATTTAAAATAGGTGATACTATGAAAACAAAAGCCTTTACACTTATTGAACTATTAGCAGTTATTGTTATTTTAGGGATACTAGCTACAATAACTGTACCCACAATTGTTGGATTAATAAATAACTCTAAAGAAAGTACTTTAGAAGAACAAAAAAATACTATTGTGGATGCTGCCAATAGATGGGGGACAGATAATGTCAAATTTTTACCAGAAACAACCTGTGATCTTAGTATTAATTTTTTAAAAAAGGAAGGATATTTAGATAGCGAAAAAGAAGTGATTGATCCAACTACAGATAAACTGATGACAGGATGTGTCAGAATAACCTTTGATAGTTATAACAATCAATATAAATATACGTATGTTAATGAATGTTCTAATGCTTGTAAATAGAAGAAATATTAAAATTTCTTCTTTTTTTGACGTAAAAAATCATTTTTCGACAAACTTCGACATACTTATTTTGTAAAATAAATATGGTGATAAAAATGAAAATATTTGATATTATGATTTTAGACGCTATTTTGATTAGTATGCCATTATGCATATACTTGCTTTATCTCGCATATACAAAAACATTTAATAAAAAAGAAAATGATTTGTTATTAGTTGTAACAATCTTTTCAATGTTTTATTTATTAATTAAATATACAACTCCTTTATATGAACACATGCCATTTTTAATTATTAACATTCCTTTATTAATAGCCTATTTTAAAAAATCTAAAACTTCTATTTTTATAATAACAATATTTATGATAATTTATTACTATAATTATTATCACAGTTTTTTGATAATTATAATTTTAGAATATATATTGTATTATTTATTTTACTTAAAATTATTTAAAGAATTAAAGATCCACAATTTTATCTTAACTTGTGTAACTATCAAAATAATTATAACTATCATATTATTGGGTTATTTGAATTACCAATTTCCAATTTACATTTTTGAAACATTTATCGAAGGATTTTATTTGTTTTTAATTTCTAATTTAATAATTCATCTTTTAAATAAAACTGAAGAGGTTTTAAAACTCCATATGAATATAAAAGAAATTAAACATAATGAACAAATTCATACCTCTTTATTCCAAATAACACATGAAATAAAAAATCCCATTGCTGTATGTAAAGGATATTTAGACATGTTTGACCAAGATAATCCCAATCATTTTAAAAAATACATACCAATATTAAAAGACGAAATAAACAGAACATTACTATTATTAGAAGATTTTTTAGCAATGAATAAAGTAAAAATAAATAAAGATATTATTGATGTTAATTTGTTACTTGAAGAAGTTATCAAAAGCACTGATATGCTATGTTATAAAAATAATATAACATTATCATCAAAAATAATTGATGATGATATTTATATAAATGCCGATTACAATAGACTAACTCAAGTATTTATAAATATTTTAAAAAACAGTGTCGAAGCTATTCCCAAAAATAAAGCAGGATCAATAATGATAACGGAAACATTAAATAATAATAATATTATCATTACTATAAAAGACAATGGACAAGGCATGAGTAAAGAAATATTAAATAAAATAAAAGAACCTTTTTATACGACAAAACCTAAAGGTACTGGATTAGGAGTGTCTTTATCAGATCAAATAATCAAAGCTCATAATGGGATTTTAAATTATGAATCTAAAGAAGGAAAATATACAAAAGTAACCATCTCTTTACCAACCGAAGAATGTTAAAAACAGTTAAGATAAAACTTAACTGTTTTCAGCTTCTTTATAATAAACAGAATTAAAATTGTGTCCTGTACTATCTAATTTGTGTAATTCATTAGTTGTAATAAGAAAAAATCTATGTAATAGAATATTAGAACCATCAGTAGTAACAGGATCATCCCAAGTTAAATCCAAATGTAACCACTGACCATCTAAATAAATTAAATTCCAAATGTGGTTAGCATTAGATATTTTATAATTAGGGATTCCTAATTTATCCAAATATATTTTCATTGCATCACTATATCCACTACATAAAGCAATACCATCAATTAAAGGACCTGTAGCTTTATGTGAGTTATTATTTTCACTATCTTTACCATTTTCGATAGCTTCAGCTCGTGTTTTATCATACACACTATTGTTAATCAAATAATCGTGAAAAGTTTTAATTTTTTCTCTCACACTCATATTATCTTTAATATTGGTTGTTTCAAATTCGGCAATTTTACTTTCGATAGCCTTTACTTCCTCATCTGAGTATAACTTATCAATAGTCATATTTACTTCACCATAAGAAGTAATTTTAAAATAAACTCTTTCATAACTATTATAAGGTGATACAAAATTGTTGATTGTCGATAATAAAACTTGGTCATTAGAAATAGTTCCGAGTTCATCTAAACAATTTTCATACTTTTTATCACAATAAAAAGTAAAATCAGTAACTCCATGATTTAAAACAGTATATATAACATTTAAAATATCTTGTCTATTTTTAACATGAAAATCATTTGTCTCTTTGACAAAAGAAAACTCATAATTGTTAAAATTGACATCATTATCATTTGGTAAAGTAACTTCTTTATTTTGAATAGCAGAACTCATCACAAAATTGACAATATCTTCTTTATAAGTAAAACAAAATATAAAAACTATACAAAACAAAACGGTTGCCAAAAAACCACGGAACTTCTTCATTGAATCCCTCCTTATAAAATAAAAAAGTAAATTACTCCATCGCATTTACTTTCTTTGTTAATCTTGATTTTTTACGAGCACTAGTATTTTTAGCGATTACTCCAGCACCTGCTGCCTTGTCGATTCTTTTAATGGCAGTTTTTAAATTAGCTTCAGCTTGTGCTTTATCTTTTTTAGCTACAGCTCTTAGTGTATTTTTAATAGCTGTTTTCGCACTAGCAGAATATTCATTGTTTCTTGCTTCTTTTTTAATATTTACAGAAATTCTTTTTTTCGCATTCTTTAAGTTGGCCATAATTTCACCTCCAAGCCACATGTACAACCATTTTAACAAAAATAATATTAAAAAGCAACAATTTTCATTATTTTTCCACCACTTTTTTAGCAAAAAAGAAAACCAACCTAAAAACAGTATAATTTTTTAACATATACAAAAAATAAAACTGAGGTGATTACATGGCACATGAAGTCGATTTGAAAAATAACATTCTAAGAACAGACTTAGCCGTTGAACTAGTCAAAAGAAAACCCACTAAACAAATAGATGATATAAAAATCACAAATATTACTCTAACTGAAGAAGAAGCTAAACAGATAAATAAAAAGAAAGGAAACTATACAACCATTGAGTTTGAAGATGTAACCGATTCAGAAAATCAAAAAAAATTAACAAAAATATTCAAAGAAGAATTGAGAAACATGCTTAAAACTCAAAATATAAAAGATGATGACATGTGTTTAGTTTTAGGACTAGGTAACGAAAAATCAACCCCTGATGCTTTAGGGCCACTAGTTGTTTCTGAAATTTTAGTTACAAATTATATTTATCTATATGGTTCATTAGATCAAAATTACCGCAGAGTCTGTGCCTTATCTCCAGGTGTTATGGGTGAAACTGGCATAGAAACAAGCGATTTACTAAAAAGTATTGTTAAAGAAATAAAACCAGGTTTCGTAATAACCATTGATGCTTTAGCCGCATCTTCAGTAGAAAGAGTAAATAAAACTATTCAAATGACAGATTCTGGCATAAATCCAGGCAGTGGGGTAGGTAATAAAAGAAAAGAAATATCCAAAGAAATATTAGGGATTCCCACTATCGCAATTGGCGTTCCAACTGTTGTTGATGCCGCTTCTATAGTCGCAGATACCATTAATTATCTTTATGAACATTTTGCTTATCAAACAGCTAATATAAATAATCCCGCATCCAAACTAACCGCTAATGTCAACTATTTAAAACTATCCCAAAAATATAAAATAGATAAAAAAGAAAAAGAAAAAATATTAGGAATGGTTGGAACATTGTCAGAAGATGAAACCAAAAAGTTAATTTATGAAATATTAAACCCTATTGGCTATAACTTAATGGTAACTCCAAAAGAAGAAGACTTTGTTATCGCTAAATTAGCCGAAGTCATAAGTGCAGGTTTAAATGAAGCCCTTCATAAAGCAAAGTGAAAAACTTTGTTTTTTTCTACATTTTATTTGTAAATTCTTTCATATAATTAAAAAAATGGAGGGATTAAACATGCAAAAAATAAAATTAAAGAAAAAACGGAGATTCAAATATAGATTAATCATATATGCCTTTATCATGTTTTTAGGTTATGAATTATCATTCAATATTATCATGAATTTAAAACTAGTAAACTCAAACGAAGATTTTATCAAAGCCTTACTTGTAGATTCCAATTATCATCTTTTATATGAAAAAAAAGCCAATGATATTTTTACCAAACTATTTTCTAAAATCATAAATGTTAATGAGCCTGTATCCATATTAGAAAACACCTTTCATTTTAAACCAAATACTAATATGACTTATGTAACTAACCCTAAAATAGAAGAAGTGGAAAAACTAGAAGTAAACCCATCAGTATACATTTATAATACCCATCAAAGTGAAGCCTATCAGGGAAACTCGTTAGAAGGATATAATATTAAACCAGGTGTCATGATGGCTTCATATTTACTTCAAGATAAGTTGGCTAAACAAAATATCAAAGCTGATATTATGGAAGATAACATTACCGATTATCTAAATTTAAATAACATGTCCTATAATAAAAGTTATATAGCGAGTAGAAAATTCTTAGAAGATGCTTTAAATAAATATAAAGATTATAAACTAATCATTGATTTGCACAGAGATGCTTTGCCTAAAGATAAATCCACAGTTATAATAAATAATAAATCATGTGCTAAGATATCCTTTGTCATTGGAGTAGACCATAATAACTATGAACAAAACTTAAATGTCGCAAACAAAATAAACGATAAAATAAAGCAAAAATATCCTACATTAACTAGAGGGATTATAAATAAAGGAGGCGAAGGCTCAAACGGTATATATAATCAAGATTTAAATCCTAATATAATTTTAATCGAAATAGGAGCCCAAGAAAACACCATAGATGAAGTATTAAACACCATAGACCTTCTAGCCCCAATAATAGGAGAATATATAAATGAAACATAAAAAATTAAATAGAATCTTTAAATACTGTATATTAATTAGTTTTGTAACCTTCTTTGCCCTATATTTATCCCAAAGTACAGGCTATTTTGAATATAGAAATAGTAAAAAAGTAGCTCTTACCAATGACCAGATAGAAAAATTCGAAGAGGATGTCAAAAACGGTAAAAACGTTGACATTGAAAAGTATATTGATGTAAATAATAAAAGTTATCAAAACTCCATTTCTAAAGCAGGTTTATCTATCTCTACCACCACCGAAAAACTAATTCAAAAATTAATTAACGGAAGTTTCAAAGTTTTAGGTGATTTAGTAGGCGAGTAGCCTAGAAATATGTTATTATATTTCTAGGTGATTTTAAATGGGAAAATTAATTATAGGTAGTCATGTATCGTTTACTAAAGAAGAAGGCTTGCTAGGCTCAGTTACAGAAGCCTTGAGTTATGAAGAAAACACCTTTATGTTCTATACAGGTGCCCCTCAAAATACCATTAGAGGAAAAATAGATGAAAATAAAACCATAGAAGCTCAAAAGTTAATGAAAGAAAATAACATAGATATAAATGATGTCATAATTCATGCCCCATACATTATCAATCTAGCCAATAATAAAGATGAAGATAAATTTAACTTTGCCGTAAACTTTTTAAAACAAGAGTTAAAAAGAGCTCAAACATTAGGTATAAAAAAAGTAGTTCTCCATCCAGGAAGTCATGTTGGACTAGGTGTAGAAATAGGCTTAAAAAACATCATAAAAGGTTTAAACTTAGTTTTAGATGAAAAAACTGGTCCCATCATTTGCCTAGAAACCATGGCAGGCAAAGGAACTGAATTAGGTAAAACATTTGAAGAAATTAAAACTATTATAGATGGCACTCAAAATAGTCAAAGATTAATGGTGTGTCTAGATACTTGTCATTTAAATGATGCTGGCTATAACGTTCAAAACTTTGATAAATTATTAGATAACTTTGATAAAATAATCGGCTTAGATAAAATTGCCTGCATCCATATCAACGATAGTAAAAATAACTTAGGAGCTCATAAAGATAGACATGAAAATATCGGTCTAGGTACTTTAGGTTTTGAAACTTTAATAAAAATAATTTATCATGAAAAACTAAAAGAAGTTCCTAAAATTTTAGAAACTCCATATATCAGTAAAGATGGTGGTAAAGACAGAACTTATCCACCATATAAAAAGGAAATAGAAATGATTAGACAAAAGAAATATAATGAAACCCTTTTAGAAGATATTAGAAAATATTATAGTAAATTGTGATATTTATTAAAGTAAAAATCAAATAACTTTTTAATCTTCAAAAATTTTTCTTTATCAATCTGATTTTCTAAAGAAACAAAATCCCTAGAATTTCCATATAATATTTCTTCCCAATTATTTTGTAAATAGTGATATAATATATCTTGTTCTTTTTCTGTTAGTAATATATCATTTTTCAAAGCAAAATCATAAATATCTTTTTTTCTAATATTTTGAACATAATTTTCAATAAGCTTATGCATAAATTCCCCCTATAATAAAATATGTTAAAAATAAAGCGAGGTGATAAAAAGTGAACATAAATTCTTTAAAACAAAAAATAAAAGATATTCAAAACAAAAGAAAATCATCATTAAAAATATCCAAAAGACAAAGCAAACAAACATATAACTTTAATACATATAAAGTAAATAAAGATATAAAAGTCGAAATAGAAAAGCGTTATAATATTTTAAATGTTATCATTATTCTAGCCCTTTTAATCCTAGTTGTATCACTTTTTATCGTCCAAGTAGTTGGTAAAGAAAAATATCAAAAAGAATTAGAAAACCTTACCAAAACAGTAATCTATGGTGAAACTGCTCCAAGAGGAAGAATATATGATAGAAATGGGAAACTAATTGTCGATAACATTCCATCTAAAGTAATATACTATAAAAAACCATCAGGTATAACCACAAAAGAAGAGATAAAAATAGCTTATAAGCTCGCTAATATGATAGAATTAGATTTTTCAAAATTAAATGACTATGATTTTAGAAACTTTTGGATAAAAAATAATCAAAAAAAAGCTAAAGCCAAAATAACTGATGAAGAATGGCAAAAATTAGAAGAAAGAAAAATAACAAATGATGAAATTTATCAGTTAGAAATAGACAGAATAACGCCTGAAGAACTAGCTGAATATAATGATTTAGATAAAAAAGCTGCATATATATATACTCTTATGAATACAGGTTATTCATATGATGAAAAAACTATAAAAAATGAAAATGTTACCGACGAAGAATATGCCTTAGTTTCAGAAAACATTAGTGAATTAAAAGGCATAAACACCAAATTAGATTGGGAAAGAACTTATCCATATGGAAATGTCTTCAAAAGTATTCTAGGTAACGTATCATCAAGTAAAAGTGGTATACCAGCTGAACTAAAAGATTATTATTTAAAAAAAGGTTATAGCTTAGATGATAGAGTAGGAACTAGTAACTTAGAATATCAATATGAAGATATATTAAAAGGTAAAAAAAATAAATATGAAGTTATGAATGATGGTTCATATAAATTAATTGAAGAAGGAAAAAGGGGTAATGACATTGTCTTAACTATTGATATTGAACTTCAAAAAGCCTTAGAGGAAATACTAACTGAAGAAGTGATAAATGCTAAAAAAGAAGCCAACACCGAATATTATGACGGTTCATTTGTTATCATAAGTGATCCTAAAACTGGCGAAATATTAGCTATGGCTGGCAAGAAATTAAAACAAAATGATGATAGAACATATAGTGTCATTGATTTTACCTCAGGAATAACCCAATCAACTGCTGTTATGGGTTCTGTTGTCAAAGGCGCTAGCCACATAGTAGGTTATAATACAGGAGCTTTAAAAATAGGTGAAGTAAGATATGATAACTGTGTAAAAATTGCCGCTACTCCAGAAAAATGTTCATGGAAATATTTAGGTAGACTAAACGACATAACAGCTTTAGCTCAATCATCCAATACTTATCAATATTATACAGCTATAAAAGTGGGTAAGGGAAATTATCAATATAATAAACCATTAGTTATCGATAAAGAAGCTTTTAACACATATAGAAATACCTTTGCTGAATTTGGTTTAGGTGTAAAAACAGGTATTGATTTACCTAATGAAATAACAGGCTTAAAAGGTTCAAATACTACTTCAGGTTTATTATTAGATTTTTCAATTGGTCAGTATGATAACTATACCCCAATCCAGTTATCACAGTATATAAACACGATAGCCAATAATGGCAGTAGAATGACACCATATTTATATAAAGGATTATATAATGATAAAACAAGTTATGATCAAAATAGAAAAGAATTAAATAAAGTAAAAACCGAAGCTAAATATATGGATAGAGTTCATGAGGGTTTTAGAGCAGTAATGACTTATGGCCTAGGTAGGGGATACATAGATGAAGTATATAAACCAGCTGGAAAAACCGGAACAAGTCAAAGTTTTGTCGATACTAATGGCGACGGAAAGATTGATAAAGAAACTATCAGTACGACTTTTGTTGCTTATGCACCATATGATAATCCTAAAGTAACATTTACCATAGTTTCTCCAAATATCTCAAGACCAGATGGCAAAACCGACCATCAATCATCTATAAATAAGCGTTTAACTAATAGAGTTTCTAAAAAATACTTTGAATTTTACCCATAATTTGATATAATGTTATAAGAAATGCGAAAAGGAGGGATAATCATGGCTAAAAAAGGCGAAGTTAGAGATAACATCACTTTAGTATGTAGTGTGTGTAAAAGTGAAAATTACCGTGTAGAAAAAAATAAAAGGAACACACCAGAAAGATTAAAATTAAACAAATATTGCCCTAAATGTCAAAAACATACAGAGCACAATGAGAAAAAATAATTCATGGAGGTAAAGTATGATAAATATTAATGATATTAAAAATGGAATGACAGTTTTAATTGATGGAAACATCTATTTAATCGTAGAGTTCCAACACGTTAAGCCAGGAAAAGGTCCAGCCTTTGTCCGCATTAAACTTAAAAATTTGCGAACTGGTTCAACAACTGAACAAACATTCAATACCAATATTAAATTTGAAAAAGCTATCATTGAAAAAAAACCAATGCAATATTTATATAGTAATGGAAATATGTACAATTTCATGAATATGGAAACATATGAACAAATTGATTTAGCTAAAGAAAACTTAGGCGATAACGCAAAATTCTTAAAAGAAGGATTAGAAGTTGAAGTTACATTTTATAAAGGAGAAGTATTAGGCATTAATCTACCTGAAAAAATCGAATATGAAGTAACTGAAACTGAACCAGCTGTTAAGGGAAATACCGCAACTAACGCTACTAAAGAAGCAACTTTAGAAAATGGTTTAACAGTAAAAGTTCCTTTATTTATAAGTTCAAATGAACGTATAATTGTTTCAACCAAAGATGGAAAATACGATTCCAGAGCATAAAGGGCTATTAAAAGAATAAAGAGGTGGAAATATGTTAGAAAAAGAAAGATTTTTAGCAATCAAAAAATTAGCACGTGATATTAGAGAAGATAATAAAAAATTATTTAAATCATTTAAAAAGTTACCATTTGATGAAGCTGTAGAAAAAAAGAATGACTTCATAAATTCTGTCATTGAAAATATGGACATTGCTTTTAGTGATGGTGAACAAGGAAGAGAAGAAAAACAGATGTTTAGAGCAAACATCTTAATACCGGATGATAAAGACTTCTTTGAAAATTATACAGAAGATAAAAATATTCGTAACTTAATGAATAAATATAATGTAAGTATCGAAGATATCATGAGTAAAATTACTGAATTAAACATTTATGGCAAATATATTGATGACTCTAAAATAGAAACAGAAGAAGCACCAACTTTCGTTGATGAAATGATTAAAATATCTCCAAAAGAAGCAGAAAGTTTGTTAGATGAAATTGATAATCTATCCTCAGTTATGGAAGATTTGGATCTTGAAAATATTCCTAAAGAAGTAAAACCAGAATTATTAAGACCTGAAGAATCTGAAGAAGATGTCAACCAAGATGATTCTTTTGAAAATATTACATCAGCAGTATCAAACTTTGTAAATAGATATGAAAATATGCAAAGTGAAATGGATGCTAAAGATGAGAAAATCAGAAAATTACAGTTAGAAATCGAAAAATTAGATAAAATAAGTAGTGAAGCTTCTGAAGAAAGAGAAAATCTCAATCAAAACTTATTAGAGTTAAAAGAAGAGAATGCTAAGTGTCAAGAGGAAAACGAAAAATTACGAAAAGAGAATGAAAAATTAGAAGCTAAATTAGCTAAAAGTGCTGAAATTTTAAATAAAATTTATAGAAGTATTTCAAAAAATAGAGATTAAAGTTCAAGTTGAAAATTTGAACTTTTTTATTTATTCGGAAATTACTATGTAAAGGGTAAAATTTATACAAATCCATTTATAAGAACCTATGTATGCGATATAGTGAATACATCAACGATAGAAGATGATGGCGTGAATATATTAAAAGGTTATACGTTTAGAATGTATCCTAATGAAAAGCAAAAAGAATTAATACAACTTCATTTAAATATATATAAAAAAATCCTGCTACCCCTTGTTTTTACAAATGATTTTATGATACAATCAAAATAACGATATAAGAAAAATAGGCAACAGGTCAATAGAGTAAAATGAGGTGTTGATATGAGGGCTGTTTTGTATAATACAAAAGAAAAACAAGTACTAGAACTACCTAACAATATAGAAGGTAGCTTTACCATATCAGATAATAATCAAAATAAAATAGTTAATATTAATTCTAAACAAAATCAATGGATTATGTCAGCTAATCCAGGCTTTTCTATTATTCAAAATCAATCTTCTGTTCAAGAAACAACTCTCTCATTATATAATTTTTTCCTTATAAAATCAGAAAATTCCAGTATAAATAATTATGTGATTTACACTGAACCCGATTATGATAATTCGGTTAAAGTATTTAATATAGAACAAAACATCCAACTAACCATTGGTAAATCCCAAAATAACGATATTGTATATAATAATCCCTTTATTAATGATGAACACTTAATTTTACAAAATGATAAAACCGGTTTCAAATTAATTAATATCAATAATGCCATTACTTTTTTAAATGATTTTATAGTTAATCAAAATCAAATCGTTCTACATAGTGGTGATATTATTCTATTGATGGGTTTAAAAATATTAGTTATAAACAATTTATTAATAATCAACAATCCTGGCTCTAATGTACAGTTTAAAACCAGCAAATTAAAAGAAATCAATATTCCATATGAACCATATACAGCAAACATAAATAGTCATAAACCATACCCGTTAGTTAAAGAAGAATATTTTTTTAAAAAGCCACGTATAAGAAGATACATCAAAACAATCGAAATACCAGTAGCTTCACCACCGCAAAAACATGAACCGGAAGATACTCCGTTATTATTGGTGATAGGACCTATGTTAACAATGGGAATTATTTCCTTGGTTTCTATTATAAATGCAATCGTTAGGATCGCTAGTGGCCAAGCTACTTTTCAAAATACTTGGATGACTTTCGTTACAGCCGGTGTTATGCTTATATCAATGTTAATGTGGCCACTATTAACTAGAAAATATCAACGAAAAAAAGCTGAACGACAAGAAAAAAAACGTGTAAAAAAATATAATGAATATATTGAAAGAAAAAAAATCGACATTCAAAACATTTGCCGTGAACAAAGTGAAATTTTAAAAGAATTGTATATTACAACAGACCAATGCTGCGAAGTAATTAATACTAAAAGTATCGAACTATGGGATCGTTTAAATACCCAAAAAGACTTTTTATCAGTCAGGGTGGGTACTGGTGAAGTACCATTAGATGCCAATATTGTTTTTTCTGAAGATGAATTTTCCATGGAAGAAGATGAGTTGAAAAAGCAAGCTGAAGATGTAGTCCATAAGGCCAGTATGCTACACAATGTTCCAGTAGGATACTCTTTAAAAAATAATCTTGCCACAGCAATCATGGGAAATAAAGAAAAAAAGATCGAATTTACTAAAAACATTTTATTACAATTAGTAACATTCCATAGTTATGATGATTTAAAGTTAGTCTTTTTGATCGACGAAGAAAATGAGAATCTCTGGGAGCCTTTTAAAATGTTGCCTCATACTTTTAGTAATGATAGAGATATCCGTTTTTTTGCCACTAATCAAGAAGAAATGCAAATTATTGATAATTATATAGAAAGAGAATATATTCAAAGAATTACTGACGAAAAACAAAATGATGCTGTCGAAACTGAAGAAGGACATACCAACTATAAACCATTTTATTTAATAATTACAGATAATTATTCAAAAGTCAGAAAACTAAATATGGATAATCTTATCTTAGACAATAATTTGAATTTAGGTTTTGGTTTTATTATCCTAGAAAACAAACTTAGTCAGTTACCTAGTCAATGTTTAGATTTTATAAATTTAGGCGGCGAAACATCTGAAATTTTAAAAAACAATTCGGAAGAATATGTTGTTACCAGATTTAAAGATGAAATAAAATATAATATTGATTATGCCAAATATTGTGAAATATTAGCCAATCTTTTTGTTGAAATTGAAAGTGCTGGAAAACAAATACCAGAATCATTAACGTATTTGGAAATGTTTGGCATTAAAAAAGTTGAACAATTAAATGCCTTAACTAGATGGCGAAAAAATGATCCAACACAATCACTTAGAGCATTAGTAGGTGTAGGTGCAGATGATAGTAAAATATACTTAGATCTTCATGAAAAATATCATGGCCCACATGGATTAATTGCTGGAATGACCGGAAGTGGAAAAAGTGAATTTATTATTACTTATATATTATCCATGGCTTTAAACTATAGCCCCGAAGAAGTCGCATTTATTTTAATCGATTATAAAGGTGGTGGATTAGCCGGAGCCTTTGATAACAAAGGTCTTGGATTAAAACTACCTCATCTATCTGGCGTGATTACAAACTTAGATAAATCAGAACTAAATAGGACTTTGGTAAGTATTAATAGTGAACTGAGAAGAAGACAAGAAATATTTAATGAAGCTAGAGAAAAACTTGGAGAAAGTACTATAGATATTTATAAATATCAACGATTTTATCGCGACGGTAAACTTAGTAAACCGATACCTCATTTATTTATAATAAGTGATGAATTTGCTGAATTAAAAAGTCAACAACCAGACTTTATGGAAGATTTAATTAGTGCCGCCCGTATAGGTAGATCTTTAGGAGTTCATTTAATTTTAGCTACCCAAAAACCATCAGGCGTTGTTAATGATCAAATTTGGTCAAACTCAAAATTTAAAGTTTGTTTAAAAGTACAAGATCGCTCAGATAGTAATGAGATGCTAAAAAAACCAGATGCCGCTGAAATCCAAAATGCTGGACGGTTCTATTTACAGGTTGGTTATGATGAACTATTTGTATTAGGTCAGTCAGGGTATGCAGGAGCAGCTTATATACCATCAGAATATGAATCTCAAGATCAAAATGAATCTATTGTTGTAGTTGATAATTTAGGCCGTATCATCAAAGAAGTTTCAGAAGATAAAAAACAATTAGACAGTAAATATTATGGTGATCAATTGTCAAATGTTTTGAAGTATATTTGTGCAATGGCAAAAAAAATCAATGTCAAAGCTGAAAATTTATGGCTAGAAAAAATTCCAAATAAGATATATGTAGATGAGTTAATAGACAAATATAAATTTGACTTTAATCAAGATGTATCTGCAATTATTGGAGAATATGATGATCCAGCCAATCAATCACAAAACATTTTGACTTTACCTTTAAATAGTGAGTCAAACACTGTAATATTTGGACGAAATTCAATGGACAGAGAAATGTTTTTAAATAGTTTTATTTATTCGCTATGTACTAGATATAATTCATCATCAGTAAATCTTTATATAATGGATTTTGGGTCAGAAACATTAAGAATGTTCTACGGTTTTCCACAGGTCGGTGATGTAATGTTATCAGTGGATACTGAAAAAATAACTAAAGCATTTTCGGTTTTAAATGATTTGATTATTGAAAGAAAGAGAATATTTGCTGATTATAATGGAGATTATTTTAATTATTGTAAAAATAGTGGTCAAAAAATCCCTTTAATAGTTTTTATAATTAATAACTACGAGTCATTCAATGAATTATATAATAGATATGAAGAAGATATAGTTAGATATTCTAGAGAAGGAAAACGCTATGGAATAATAATGATATTTACTAGTAGCTCTTCACATGGTTTTCCAACCAGAATTATGCGTAATTTAAATAATGTCTTTGCTTTAGAATTAACAGGCAAAAATGATTATATTGAACTATTTGGTAAAATTGGCAACTTATATCCAGCTGATTCACCAGGTAGAGGAATGTTTAAAGCTGATAATGTTTATGAATTTCAAACAGCCACAATCTATGATGGTGATGATCAAATGAATTTCATTAAAGAAAAAATAAACAAAGTTAAAGAACTATGCAAAACAAGTGCCCCAACTATTCCCGTATTACCGGATAAAGTGTCATTTGAAAGTTTAGTTGGCAATTTAAAAGGATTAAACAATATTCCAATAGGAATAGAAAGGCAGACATTAAACATTTCTAACCTTGATTTGAAAAAGAGCAAAATCAATTTAATTTCATCTACAGAATTAGAAAATACGATCTCATTTACCAAAAGTCTAATTACTATGATAAATCAAATAGAAAATGTCAAAATAATATTGATAGATCTCAACAAATATGTTGCAGATTTCATTGATGTCGTTACTGGATATTGTGATCGAAACTTTAATATTAATTCAGAAGGAATATTAAATTATATTTCAAAAAATATTGAAAATAAAACAGATAAAGATTTAATATTTATTGTTGTTGGAATTGAGAAATTAATGACAACAAACAATAAAGACCCACTTAATAAAGTTATGGGGAAAATAGTTACTTTGGAAAATGCTAATGTAATAATAATTGATTCTAGTTATCAGATTAGAAAACTTACAACAGAACTATGGTATTCTAGTAATATAAGAAGTGATCAAGGAATATGGATAGGCTCAGGTATTACTGATCAAACAGCAATTAGATTAAATAGTGGTAGTAGGATTTATAATGAAAAAATCAACAATAATTTTGCTTGGGTAATTAAAAATGGCCAAGGTACTTTAATCAAATTAATGGAGTTAGATAAAAATGACAAATAAAGTTTTAATTAATGTATATGTAGTTAAATTAGATAAAAGTTATGATATTTATATTCCAATTGATTTAGCCGTTGGTGAGATCGCCAATCTCATAAATAAAGCTGCTAATAGTTTGTCAGATAATCAATTAGAATCAAATATAGGACATGCTATTATGGATGGTGATACTGGTAAATTTTATAATTTAAATACTATTGTTGAAAAAACAAACATTAGAAATGGCAAACAAATAATATTTTTCTAAAATTATGGGTTTTTACTAATTTTCCCCTAAAAAATAAAATTAGAACCATTTCATAGGAGGTGTAACAATGACAGGAGTCCAAGCTGATGAATTAGATAAGCTAATTCGTAATTTAAATAGTGATGTTTCAGATTTGAATTCTGAATTACCTATTTTAAATGATATTATTTCAATGATAGCCGATATATTTAAAGAAAATAATCTTAATAATGTATCAGATAATCTTATGACATTATATAATTGTCAAGAAAATATTGTAAAAACATTAAAAACATATATTGATATTTTATCTAAGGTTAGTATGAGCTACAGAAAGCAAGAAGAAATTGTCAGCATTTCGCTTCAAATTGTTACCAAAAAATAAAGGAGGGATAACATGATAGGTTATAATGTTACAAGAATTAATGAACTTATGAAAGAATTAGCAGACGCATATGAACGTTGTGGAAACACAATTGCTGATGGTTGGCCAGCAGTATCACAGGTATTACAACAATACTGGGTCGGTGAAGATGAACAATCTTATGAAGATACATTTTGTAGACGTATGTGCGAAATGTACGTAAAAGCATGCAACATTGTAAAAGATCTAACAAACAACTTAAAATCACTTGGTACTAGTTGGCACGATTTCCAAAAGAAAAATGTTTTAGAGGGTTCTTCTCTAGTATCAGATTTTGCTGCTAATCTAGAAGATGTAACAGTTAAAATTGTAGATGAAATTATTAAATTTAAACCAGCTTCTATTACTGATTCTACTGACCGTGGTGTAAAAGAAGGCGCACTTGCTGCTATTCAATCATCAATGAGTGAATATTTATCTAATATTAAATCTAGTCTTCAAGATATATATGCGGGCATTGACGGTTCTTCTGCATTCTTAGGTTCACAACAAGCTGTAAAAATTAATGAATATATTGAAACCATTGGACAATCATTAGGAAGCGTCGTTACTGCTGCAAACGATATTTATAAAGCATTAGAAAAATTAACACAAACTTCTTACAGTCAATCAGAAGAAGAAGTAAGTTCTCAATTTGGATCTGCTAATGTTCAAAGTGATATTGAATCACAATTAGGTGATATGAAATGGAACAATTAAAAATAGTTTTATACTATTTTTAAATAATGGCTATATATTTATAACCATTATTTAAAAATGAGTATCTAAGGAGGATTATAATGAACGAAAAAATAAAATATCAAAAATTATTAACAGATCTTAATGAGATTGAAAGTAATCTTTTAGTTAGTATTCAAAATTTAGAAAATGCATACAACAAAGCCCAAGAATCAATCAATATAGATAATAATTGTTATAAAAAAAGAGAACTTGAAGAGATATTAAATAATTTGAAAGAAAAACGCAATCAATTAAGAAATATCTATATTCCAGAAGTCAGAAAAAAGATAGCGGAGGTAAAATAATGGCAACATTTACTATAAATTTAAATAATTTAAATGAATTTCAATCAAAAATGAATTCTAATCATCAAACATTTTTAAGTATAAAAGATCAAGTATTTAATAAAGTAATTCAAGTCAAAAATATTTGGAATGATCCAAATACACCTGTTTTCATAGATCAAATAAAATTAGATAATAAAAAAATAGAAGAATATAATGATTGTTTTAAACAAGTAAATAATGCCGTTTTAGAATTTACAAACCAATTAATTAACATTGCTAAAAAGTGTAATTTTACAGCAACTGGAATATTTCAATATAATGGCAATAATGCTAAAAATATGATAGAAAATTGTCATCATGCCAGTAACTTAATAAATTATACACATGATAAATTAAATTACTTAAATATTCCATCTACATATCGTTATACTTATCAATTAAGAAACATAAAATATCAATTATTAGATATAAATAACATGTTAAAAAGCGTATCTAACGATTTAACTGAAGTAACAACTTCTATAGAAAATGCCTTTCAAAAAATACAATCATTACCTAAAATAGAACCAATTAATTTGAAACAGATGCAGTTTGTTACGAATACAGTAAATGTAGATTTAATCGATTCTGAAAGTATTATAAATGAAGCGACATCTAGTCAAAAATTAAATGTTCAAAATAGTAATTTAAAATATACTGAGCAAGAATCTACATTTCAAAATAATTCCCAAACAAAAACCTCTAAAAACACGCATAATCTCTATGAAGAAGCCGATAGTACCTTTGTAAATGAAGCCAACCATGTAGTAAAAAGCGAAACCCCTTTATCATTTGAATATGATAGTTCAACTTTTACAAATAATTCCCAAATTCATTCAGCTACTAACTCTACAGTAGAAAATAATCTTAAAGAAGAACAATTAAATTTGAATAATGCCAATAAAACTTCAGTTAATTCAGCAACTATAGAACATACCAACATAAAATCAGAAATTAATAATAGTGAAGAAGTGAAAGTTAGCGATAATAACATTAACATTAATAAAACAGGAAATTTTATCAATAATACTGAAGCGAAACAAGCAAATGATATTAGTATTGAAATAAATCAATCTTAAAGGAGAGCAAATGAACTTTAAACTAAATAATAATTTAACAAATTTATCTAAAATAAAACATTATTCAAATTTGCAAAACAAAAAAATTGATTATCAACAATATAATGAAAAATATCAATCATCTACTAATAGTTATGGCGAGTCAAATAATCAGAGCTTTAATAATGCTTTTACAGAAGCATTAGATAATTTTGTGGATCTTGCAACTCAACCTATATTACCAACATATAATTTTAAAAATTTTAACCAAGAAATGTTAGATGACATGTATAATATGTCTCAAAAAGCCGAACAATCTACCAATACACCATCCGAAGATTTAAAAGACACTTACTTTGACACTATAGAAAATTTTAATCAATATATTAAAAATAATGTCAATAATGCCGGATACGGTACAAGGGAAGGTGTCGTTGCCGCCGCTCTTTCTTTAGTTGGTGGATATACCTTTGCCACTGGGAAAAGATTGCGTTACCAACAAACCTCTGATATCTATCCAAATATTCCATATGATAGACAAGAATCTAATACTGAAGGTATTGTAAATGATGAATTTTATTTAGATTGTAGTGGCTTTGCTTGGTGGGCAATTTATAATGGTGGTTATCAAATACCTAAAGATAGTAATGGACAAGATATTTGGACAAGTACATGGTATCAAAAAAATTGGGCGGAAAATAATAATATATTAAGTTCAATTGATAATGGTAAACCCGGTGATTTCTTGATATATAATAACAATAATAGTGGTCATATAGTTATGATTATTGGACAGTATGATAGTGGTTATTATGTGGTTGAATTTTCAAGCTGGGAAGAAGGTGCACAAATAAACAAAAGAAGTTTTAGCTCATTAGAAAGTGACGGCTATCAATTGATTAATATGGATCAATATTATAATGAAACTGATAATATTAGGCAAAAATAATAAATGTGAAATTATCTGACAATAATAATTTATATTAAATTACTATTTTAGAAAGGAAGAGCAAGATGAAACAAACATATAATATAAAATTAGGTATACAAATATGAACTATAGACTTAATAGAACCTTTAATTTGTCAGGTATTAATAGATATAAAACCCAAGATACTAACATTAATGTTAATCATCAAAATGAAGCCACTGAACAACCAGAAACAGAGTATGAAAATTATGAGGAAACTTTTTTAGATAGTAATTTGCAAAACAACGAATACTTAGAAACTCCACCTGTAAATCAAAACGAAACTTCTCAAACTGCTACAATAGATGAAGCTATGGATAGAGGATTAGAACAAAATATAAATAATGTATCTGATATTTTTGAAAATAACGAAGTAGCTAGTAATGCTGCAATGGCTGTCGGTGGATTTGCTAATGGAGTTGGCAATTTTGGAGAAAACATTGCTGATGCCGGAGTTACAGGAGTAACCGCATTAGCGACACCGTTTACTTTTCTTTATGATCAATTTACAGGATCAAATGTTACAGAAGAGATGTGGAATAGTTCAAACGCTTTCGTTTCTGAAGAACATGTTAACAATGCTTTTGCTGATTTCTATACAAATAATGAAGTAGGACAAACAATGAATGAAAACGCATCAGAAGCAATGCAATATGGTAATACCGGATATAACATATCAGTAGGGGTAGGATATTTGACAGCAACTGTAGCCAGTGCTGGAACAGTAAGTCATGTATCAAGTTTAGGTATGGCTAGCAGCGGAACTGCAATTTCTGGAATAGCAGGGTTTGGAAGAGGAAGATCAGACGCCTTAAATAATGGAGCTACAACACAAGAATCTTTAATCGCTGGAGGATTAACCGGTTTATGGGAAGGTGGCCAATGGATATTCGGAGCGAGGATATCTGGACATGGCATTACAACAGTAGCCCTTGATGCAGGTTCAGGAGCTATTGATCCACTAATCAGAAGTGGAATCCAAACAACATATAATGAACAAGGATTTATAGAAACATTTGAACAAAATGGTGGTATAGTAGGAATGCTTGGTAATGCGGCTATTGCTGGAGGATTTTCTGCCTTTGGGGAAATATTTACTATTAGAGGTAATACAGTAAGTGAAGATATTATACCTATAAGGACAGATTACAAAAGTGCATCAGATTTTTTTGAATCAGCACCTGGACATAATAATAGTTATGGTAGTGATCAATGTGTTTTTGATAATCTGAGACCTTCACATGTTACATATCAAAATGTAAGAAAATATTTAACAGATATGGGGTTTAGCAAAAAAGATGCATCAGAAATTATGGAAACGATTAATAAAACCGGTGTGTGTAGTTATGCGGAATTTGCCAATGAAATATTCAACACTTTTAAAAATTCACCAGACAGATTCGAAAGAATATTTGGTTATCCAATGTATACTAGTACTGGACATCTAAATGATAGTCAATTACTTATGGATTTATATGTTTTCGCCAATAACACTGAAAATGGTGGCCATTTATTTCAAACTCAAGGTGATACAATACGAATTATTGATCACGACACATCACATCAAGCATATTATTGGCATGGTTTGAGTAATGAAAAAAACACTAGTTTAATTAATTCTTTTCTTCAATCAAAAGATCCTAACTTGACTTATGAAGTAGAGTATCTTGGACACCGTGATGAAAGCTCAATCGGAAATAATTTTGATACAGCCACCGGAGAATCAGTATTAAATAATTTTGATGGTATGACTGGTGAAAGGATACTATATGATACTAATAGTTTGAAAGAACGAATTGATGCTGCTTTAAGTAATAATCGAAATGTGGGAATGACTATATGGACTCCAAAATATACAGATCATATTACTCTTCATGGAATGGCTGATGGTATAGGAGATGTTTCAACTAAAGGTTGGAATGAAGGATCCGGACATGCTATATTTGTTACAGGGACAAATGATCAAGGAATTGTTGTTAGTTCATGGGGAAGGCAATATTATATTTCATGGCAAGACTTAGAATTTTCACAATTTTCAATAGCGTCATCTACTATAAAGTAAAGGAGGAACATAAATGTATAAAATGATTACAAAAGAAAATTTTACAACGTCAGTATCAGAATTTGATATAAATAAACTTCCTGATACCGAAGTCCAAAATTATTTAAATTTGAGTACATTATATAGATCATTGTTAAATGAATATATAAAACAATTAGGATTAGAAAATTATGAAAACGAGATTAAGAATAGTGAATTGAACTTTATACCAGTAAACCCCTCAGATCAAGATTTTTATCAATATTATAATAATAGTAACTTAGATTATTATTATGTGAGAAACAACATATATATAGAACGATTGACAGAAAGTGAAAAAGAGTATTTACAACAAAAATTAAATACACATGACTATTCGCTTAACAAACAAGATATTGATTTTGTTTCTCAAACATTAAATAAAGTGATAAAAGAAGTTCATTACAATACTTCAGAACCATTTGAGGTAAATTTTGGACCATTATCTACAAGCTTTTTTGCACCCAATAATGCTTTAGTTATTGGCTTTAGATATGACATGTTTAATGATAATGGAATGGATGACGATACGTTTGTTGATAATTATGAAAAACAAAGAGAATTGCGTTTAAATTTAAATGATCAATTAGAAATTCAGTTACAAAATAGATTACAAATTCCAATTAAAGTTATTGAATATGATGAAAATTCAATAAAAAAAAATAAAAGTTATGATCTTTTAGAAATGAAAGGAAAAGTAAAATGAAAGAAAAATATTTACCTATAGGAACGGTAGTAACCCTTAAAGATGCAACAAAAAAAATCATGGTAATTGGATATTGTCCAGTGGAAAACGGGCATAATCAAATGTATGATTATAGTGCTTGCTTATACCCCGAAGGAGTAATAGATTCAAATAAAATACTACTGTTTAATCATGATCAAATAGCAACCATTCATTTTGAAGGATATGTTTCTGATGAATTTCAAAAAAACAATGAACAAATAAAACAATTGGTTAGTAGCTCATCAAATATAAAACCACTTTCAAATGATTCCCAACCTGAAGATTTAAACATTGAAAGGAATAAAAATGAATTTTAAATTGAAATCGAGTGCTACTAACTTAAATCATATAAAACAATATAAAAACACTTCATCAAGTAAAGTTAATTATCAATATCCTTCTGAAAATATTTATGATGAAGACGAATTCACTAAAAATTCTTTTTCTGATAAACTTGAAAATTCTATGGAAAAAGTCAAAGAACAAATCCAACAGAAATTAGATGAAAAAAAAGCCCTTGAAAATAGTACCATAATAAATATTCCAGAAGAAATGGGTAATGGTGGATATACTGTTACAGTATATCAAGAACAGGCATGGGCATACGATCAAAAAGAAGTTTATGATTTGTGGGAATCAGCTGGTGCTAATTGGGATAATGGCATTGCTGTATATGATGATAGATATTTGATAGCTTGTACGTCAACATTTGGAAATGTTGGTGATAAAGTAGACTTTTATTTGGAAGATGGTACTAAAATACCTTGCATTATAGCCGATATAAAATCTCAAGAAGTCGTACCATGGGATACTAATCCTGCTAATGAATGGGGACATAAAAATGGAGCTAATATTCTTGAATTTGAAGTTTTAGGAGAAACATTTAGAGAATATGGAGATAACCCTGGTTTGAATGGCTGGTTTGATGAATGGGGTGGTCAAAGAGTCGTTAGTGCCACAAATTTAGGTGAAAACATAATCAAAGAATCAAATATTTGATAAAAGGAGACTAAAAAATGAAAGAAAAATATTTACCAATAGGAACGGTAGTAACCCTTAAAAATGCGACAAAAAAAATAATGATAATAGGGTATTGTCCTGTAGAAAAAACAAATAATCAAATGTATGATTATAGTGCTTGCTTATATCCTGAAGGGGTAATAGATTCAAATAAGATGTTGCTTTTTAATCATGATCAAGTAGCAACAATCCATTTTGAAGGATATACTTCTAACGAATATAAGCAAAATAATGAACAGTTACATAGTTTGATAAAAAGTTTAGATAAAATAAAACAAGTTAATCTACCACAAGATAAACCAAATAATGATATAGAAACATTAGATATTAACGGATAAATATATCAAAAAACTCGAGGTTACCTCGGGTTTTTACATCATTTGATAATTTGAAGAATTATAATTTGAATTATTTAAGGCATTTTCTAATCTACTAACTCTTTGTTCTAAATTACTTATTTGATTAGATAAAGCGGTTAAATCATTACTATTAATTGTACTTTGAACACTCGTAAGTGGAACATTACTCATTCCCATATTCATATTAGGCATAGGAATCATTTGACCAGGCATAACCATTCCCCCGAAATTAGGCACCATTTGAGGATAAACAGGGTAGGCCATTCCCCCACAATCGCGATCTTTTTTCACACTCATTTCTCCTTTCATATTCTAATTAATTATATGCTTTTGTTTATTTTTAGTGTATAATAAAAATGGTGATAAAACATGAGATTAAAAAACATCAAAGGAGCTAAAGAAAAAATAAGTCAATCTCCTTATATTATTAAAAATCCAGAAGAATATAAAGGTAAATATAGAACTCTTTTTAAAAAAACTAACCCTATTCATTTAGAGATTGGTATGGGAAAAGGTGATTTCATTATTGGCATGGCTAAAAAACATCCAAATATTAATTTTATTGGTGTAGAAAAATTTGATAGTGTTCTTTTAAGAGCAACACAAAAATTGGAAAACATAGAATTACCAAATTTAAAATTAATTAGATTTGATGCCACAGAAATTGAAAATGTTTTTGATCATGAAATAGATACAATATATTTAAATTTTTCTGATCCGTGGCCTAAAAATAGACATGAAGATAGGAGATTAACTAGTACAAAGTTTTTGAAAAGGTATGATAAAATTTTAAAAAACACAAAACATATCATTCAAAAAACCGATAATCGCCATTTGTTTGAATATTCTTTAAAATCCTTTACCGATTATGAATATAAAATCGAAAATATATCTTTGAACTTGCACGAAGATAATATAGAAAATGTCGAAACAGAATATGAAAAAAAATTCGTTCAACTAGGATATCCAATATATATGGTTGAAGTAAAAAATAGACAAAATTTTACATGTAAACAAAATGTTTTATTAGGAAAATTAAATAAAATTTGATATAATTTAAAGTAAGCAGGTGTGTATATGAAGAAATTGATTTTCGCATCACTAGTAGCCTTAATTTTAACAGGCTGTACTATTGTTAGAATTGATACAACAAATATTGATAATATTTTAAATGTTATATTATCAAAAGATAACACTTTGTATAACCGTGTGGGACGTGGATATAAGTATTATGTACCAAGAGGGGTTACTTATATCGACAGTAGTGGATCTAATGATAAACTCTATTCAAATGGCATATATTACTATTTGTATTTGGATGAGATTAGCTATTATTATAAAAAAACAACTAATTATAAAGTAGATAATAGCAAATATTATTCAAAGAAAATAAATAATAATGGTAAATCTGGATATTTGGAAATTACAAAACAAGAAGATTTATATTTGATTGAATTTGTATATAATTATGCCAAAATAGAAGCACTAGTACCAGAAGAAGATATTAATGATACAGTTTTAAATTGTTCATACATTTTATCGACAATAAAATACAACAGCAAAATAGTAAAATTATCATTAGAAGATAACTTTTTACAAAACAAAGAAGACAAATACAATGTCTTTAGTAAAAAAAACCAAGACAATAATAGCTTTTTACGCTATGAAGAAGAAAAATAGAGGTGTATTATATGGGACTAATTGATAAATTCAAAAATTTATTTACCGAAGAAGTAGAAGTAGAAGAAGAACCAAAAGAAGGAGTTCAAAAAGAAGTTATTCAAGTTGAAATACCTTCACCTAAAAAAACTCGCTCAGAAATGCACGTTGATAAAGTACAACCAAAATTAGACGACATTAAAGAAGAAGATTTAGAACCAAAACCAAAAAGCGAATATAAATTTCCGTTCTTTGATGATAGTGATTTTAATTCTATTGATATAAAACCAGAAGAAAAAGAAGACAAAAAAGTATCATCATATAAAAAAGAAGTCTATAAACCACCTAGAGAAGAAAAAAGAGTTTTTAGACCATCACCAATTATCTCACCAGTATATGGAATCTTAGATAAAGGATATCAAAAAGATGAATTAACTCCAAGAAGCGAGGGAAGATCTTCATACTATAGTTCAAAAGAAGCTAATGTAGATGCAATTAGAAATAAGGCGTATGGAGGACTAGAATCAGATATTGAAACAACTTTATTTGGCGGTAACAGAGTACTTTTTAAAGATAAAGAAGAACCTCAAAAAGATGTTCTAGATGAAACATCCTTAACCATAGAAAACAGTGAAGTTGATGACTCAGATTATTCGTTTGATTCTAGTACAATTAGCGAAAAGCCAAGACATGGATCAACTAAAGAAGATGATTTAACTGATCTTTTAGAAGAAGAAATGGATAAACCAGTTACTACCGAAAAACATAAAAAAGAACCTAGAAAAATTAGTGATAAAGAATTGTTTAGTTTAATAGATTCAATGTATGAAAAGGGGAATAAATAATGATGATTAATGTTATTGATGCATTATCTATACTATTTTACATATTATTAATTATATTAATAGTTATTTTAATCATTTTAGTTATCAATGCTATTAAGACATTAGATAAAGTTGATAAACTAGTTGATGATGTTAGCCAAAAGTCGCAAAAACTTAATGGACTTTTTTCGATAATTGATAATACAACGGATGCTGTTGTTGGATTTAGCGACACAATTATTGGTTTTTTATCCAATGCAATTGGAAAAATATTTAATAGAAAGAAGGAAAATCAAAATGGCGAAGAAGAGTAAAGGAATCGGTAAATTTGTTGTTGGTGCCGGAGTAGGAGCAGCTCTAGGTTTACTATTTGCCCCTAAAAAAGGTTCAGAAACTAGAGAAGATTTAAAAAATATGTTTGATGATTTAATTGCTAAAGTAAAAAATATTGATATGGAAGACGTAAAAGAAACAGTAGAAATAAAGATTGCTGAGTTAAAAGATGGTATAGCACAATTAGATAAAGAAACAGTATTATCAGAAGCTAAAAAACAAGCAAAAAAACTTCAAGATGCAGCAGAAGAATTAGTGGATTATGCCATTGAAAAAGGCACTCCAGTAATCGAAAAATCAGCAAACGCTATTAAAAAGAAAGTAATCGAAGTTTCAAAAAATGTAATTGCCAAATTAGAAAAGGAAACAAAATAATCACTTCGGTGATTGTTTTTTTTAAATATGAAAAAGAAACACTTATTAATGCTCAAAACATTTATTAAAGTAATGCTTGGAAATAAAAAAGAAACAAGTTTTATCATTCCAGATTATTATTATCCAGATATTTACTCTATAAATTATGAGAAACTTCAAGAAAGAAAAATAGATACATTACTATTTGACGTTGATAACACTATTGCTTTTGTTGATGATATAATGATTTCCAAACAAACCATTAAATTATTTGAAAAATTAAAAAAAACATATAAAATACTATTGTTTTCTAATAATCACGAAGAAAGAGTTAAACCCATTTCTCAAAAATTAGGTGTAAAAATGCTTGCCCAAGCTGATAAACCAGAAAAAAAAGCTTATGAACAAGCTTTACAAATTCTAAATGCAAAAGAAAAAAACACTGCCGCTATTGGTGATCAAATGCTCTCTGATATCGTCGGTGCTAAAAAAATTAATATCACAGCAATATTAGTAGATCAATTATCTAGTAAAAATAATCTTCAAACCGGTTTAGCCCAAAAACTACAAAAGTTTATAGTAAAAAAACTAAACAAAGAAAATCGTTTTAAATATTATAATTATTATGAGAGGAAATAACATGGAACAGGTTTTACAATTTCTAGATGAAATATCGATCAAATATAAAATAATTCATCATCCACCAGCTTATACTACTGCCCAAGCTGATCAGTTCGTTGCTAATATGAAAGGTGTATTTTCTAAATGTTTGTTTTTATCTAATAAAAAAAACAATCATTTCTATTTAATTGTTTTAGATGAAAATACTAGGTTAAATTTTAAAACTTTAAATACTATAGTTGGCGAACGTCTTCAATTTGCCAAAGAACAATTTTTAAAAGAAAAAATGCAATTAAAACCAGGTATGGTTTCAATATTTGGACTATTAAACAATAAAGAAAAAGATATTCAAGTATATATAGATAAAAAAGTATTAAATGAAAAAACGATTAATTTTCATCCCAATGATAATACGGCAACAATTTTTATTTCTATAAAAGATATGTTTAAATACTTAAATTACCTTAAAATTCATTACGAAAATATAGATTTATAAAACCTATATATGCTATAATAATAAATGGAAGTAGGTAATTTAATGGATTTATGGCAATATGAAAAACAATTATATTCTGAAGGAGTAAACATAATAGCTGGAACTGATGAAGCCGGAAGAGGTCCACTTTATGGCCCTGTCGTAGCTGCCTGTGTAGTGTTACCTAAAAATTTTGAATTAGAAGGACTGAATGATTCTAAAAAATTAAGTGAAAAGAAAAGAAATTTATTTTATGATTATCTTATAAAAAACACTATATATGGCATTGGCATAGTTGAAGCTGAAGAAATTGATAAAATCAACATCTATGAAGCTAGCAGGAAAGCAATGATTATGGCCATAAAACAAGTTCAAGCAAAAATTCCATTAGAATATGTTTTATCAGATGCAATGCCTATTGATATTGATATCCCGGTATTGCCCATAATAAAAGGTGATGCCAAAAGTTATTCTATTGCTGCTGCAAGCGTTATTGCCAAAGTAACTAGAGATAAAATACTCTATGATATAGATCAGCACCACCCAGAATATGGTTTTAAAAACCATAAAGGTTATCCAACCAAAAAACATCTAGAAGCTATTAATAAATATGGATTAATTGAAGGGTATCGTAAAACATATGGACCAATTGACAAATATATTCATACAGGTCATTGTTAGAAAGGAAAGTAATATGATAATAAACCCAAATAATAAAGATTCAATCTTAAAAGGTATGGTAAAAAGAGGATTTAATCAAGATCCAGCTGAACTTAGAGCTAAATTACATCCTAATGCTGGTAAAGTCAACATTTTTAATAACACTAAAGAAAAAAGTCCAGCTCCAACCACAGTCAAAAATAGCAACTTAAAAGAAACATTTAATGGACTTAGAAGGCTCAAATGAAAATAACACAAATCCCAGTCGGACCATTACAAGCAAATTGTTATGTTTTAGAAAAAGATAATCAAATAATTATAATTGACCCAGGTGATGAATTTGAAAAAATATCAAACATAATTCAAAACAAAAACATAGTTAAAATTTTAATCACACATTATCACCCTGATCACATAGGTGTATTAGATCAATTTGATCCCACATTAATCCTTAAAGATCCTCAAGAAAAACAATATACTTTTAATCCCTTTACATTTGAAGCAATTTTTACAAAAGGACATACTGAAGATAGTGTTACATATTTTTTTAGACAAGATAACGCTATGTTCACTGGTGATTTTCTTTTTAAAGGCACAATTGGCCGTACAGATTTACCAGGTGGTGATGTACAAAAAATGAAAAAAAGTATAAATAAAATCAAAAAATATTCTGATGATATTAAAATTTATCCAGGACATGGAGCTACTACATCATTGAAAGCAGAAAAAGAAAATAATTATTTTTTAGTATAAATATTTCATTTTTATTAAAATAATGTTATGCTATTAATATAATAAAAAGGAGGCCAAAAAATGTTTGAAGGTACAGGAAAATACTTTTTAATACTTTTTCTTATATTTTTTATTGTTTATTTAACTGTCAAAATATGTTTAAGCAAATTATTTAAAGAAGCTAGAGTCCCATCATGGAAAGCATTCATTCCTATTTATAATGGATTAGTGCTAACAGATTTATTGGATTTAAAAAGAACAATATTTTTTAAAACTTTAATTCCGTTTGCTAATTTATACTATTACAAAGTGATAATTGCAGAGTTACTAAAAGTTTACAATCTAAACCCTAAAGAAGCTATATGGTTTGTACTTATTCCTATGTATAAATTTCCAGAATTAGTATTTAAAAATCCAAAATTCACTCTTCATATGTATGATGACACAGAAGAATTTATACATAATCAAAATACCTTATTTGAAGAAGAACAAACAGTTGATAATGTTCCTGCACAATCAGGAGAAATTTTAATTGATCCAAAGATATATTCTCAAGTAAATGATACTGTACAAGAAGAACCACCAGTAAATTTATATACAAAAGAAAATCCAGATAACGTATATTCTAATCAATCATTAAACCAAGATGAAAGACAAGAAACCGTTATCGAAGCAAAAGAAGAAAAACCAAAAGAAGAAAAACCTATTGTTGTTGATAATAGTAGACCAAAAGTTTGCCCTAAATGTGGTACTAAATTATCTCCAAACGCTACAACCTGTTTCCTATGTGGAACACAAGTCTTGTAAATCATATTAAAATAATGTATAATTAAAAACAAAGCGAAGACCAAGAGGAGTAAATATTTATCTATTTAAAGAAAGTTAGTGGTTGATGTAAACTAATAATAGATGATATTGAAGGTAGCTTGAACAAGCTGATTTTTTGAAATAATAGTAGAAAAATACGTAAAAGTGCGTTAAACTGAAATAAGATAAGTAAAACTTATAAATTAAGGTGGTACCACGTCCAGCACGTCCTTAAATTTATAAGTTTTTTTTGAAAGGAATGATAAGATGCTTGAAAAAAAATATGATCATTTAACAGTAGAAAAGGGTAAATATGAAAAATGGAAAGAAAAAGGTTATTTTACCGCTGGTGATATAAATAAAAAACCATATGCGATTGTAATACCTCCACCAAACGTTACAGGTAAATTACATATAGGACATGCTTGGAACACGTCATTACAAGATATTTTAATTAGATATAAAAAATTAAAAGGCTTTGATGCTATATGGATTCCAGGGATGGACCACGCTGGAATTGCTACCCAAGCTAAAGTCGATAAAAGATTAAGAGATGAAGGCATAGATCCAAGAAGCATGGATCGAGAAGAATGGCTTAAATATGCTTGGGCTTGGAAAGATGAATATGCAGACAACATTCATAAACAGTGGGCTAAACTAGGTCTAGCACTCGATTATACAAAAGAAAGATTTACTTTAGATGAAGGATTATCAAAAGCTGTAAAAAAAGTTTTTGTGGAATTATATAACAAAGGTTTAATTTATAGAGGAGAAAGAATTATAAATTGGGATCCAGTTCAATTAACCGCTTTATCTAATGAAGAAGTTATATATAAAGATGAGGAAGGTTATTTTTATCATTTAAAATATTATATTGAAAATACAGATGAATATTTAGATGTTGCAACTACTAGACCTGAAACACTATTTGGAGATACCGCTGTAGCCGTTAATAAAGATGATGAAAGATATAAAGATTTAATTGGGAAAAACGTAATTTTACCAATAGTTGGAAGAAAAATACCAATTATAGCTGATGAACACGCCGACATGACCAAAGGCTCTGGAGCTGTAAAAATAACAGGGGCACATGACCCCAACGATTTTGAAGTTAGTCAAAGACATAATCTAGAAAAAATAGTGATCATGAATCCTGATGCTACTATGAATGAAAAAACCGGAAAATATCAAGGATTAAATAGATTTGAATGCCGTGAAAAATTAATAGAAGAATTGAAAACAAAAAACTTATTAATAAATATTGAAAAAATCACTCACTCAGTTGGACATTCTGAAAGAAGTGATGCTGTTGTTGAACCATATCTTTCTAAACAATGGTTTGTTAAAATGGATGTCTTAGCTAAAAATGCCCTAAATAACCAACACATCAAAGATAAAAAAGTCAATTTTTATCCAGAAAGATTTGAAAAAACATTAAATCACTGGTTAGAAATATCTCATGATTGGTGTATTTCTAGACAGCTATGGTGGGGACATAGAATCCCGGCTTGGTATAAAGATGATCAAATATATGTTGGTATGGAAGCTCCAAAAGAAGAGGGTTGGGTCCAAGATCCAGACACCTTAGATACTTGGTTTTCATCAGCCTTGTGGCCTTTCAGTACTTTAGGTTGGCCAGAAGATACAGAATTATATAAAAGATATTATCCAAACAATGTACTAATTACAGCATTCGACATTATTTTCTTTTGGATTAGCCGTATGATGTTTCAAGGATTGGAATTCACTGGACAAAGACCATTTAAAGATTGCTTAATACATGGTTTAGTTAGGGATAGTATAGGTCGAAAAATGAGTAAATCTTTAGGTAATGGAGTAGATCCAATGGATGAAATCGATAAATATGGAGCCGATAGTTTAAGATTTTTCTTAACTACCTCATCAGCACCCGGTATGGACGTTAAATATGATCCCGAAAAAGTTAAAGCAACTTGGAATTTTATTAATAAACTTTGGAATGCATCTAGATTTGTACTTATGAATATTGAAAACGATTATGAAGAAACCTTAGAAAATTTAACTTTAGCCGACAAATGGATTTTAACTAAATTAAATAAAGTGATAAAAGATGTAACTAATAGTATGGAGAAATATGAATTTAATATTGTTGGCTCAACATTATATAATTTTATTTGGAACGACTTTTGCGATTGGTATATCGAACTTTCTAAAATAAATATGAATAATAATACTAAAACCATATTAGTAAAAGTATTAAAATCTATTTTAAAAATGCTTCATCCATTTATGCCATATGTTACAGAAGAAATATATACTAAACTTCCAAATACTGAAGAATCAATTATGATTAGTTCATATCCAGAATATAACTCTAAGGAAGTATTTAAAGATGCCAAAGATATGGAAGAAATTATCGAATTAATCAAAAAAATACGTAAAGCCAAACTTGAAAATAAAATTAAGGAAAATTACATTGAATATAACAGTCAAATATTAAAACAAAATAGCAAAATTATCGACAAATTATTAAAAAATGTAAAATTAAATAACTGTAAAGATTTAGACACTTTAACTTTTAATTTTATGGGGGATTGTGTAACCTTATATTATGATAATTCGTCTAATAAAACAGCTGAAATTGAAAGCCTATATAAAGAAAAAGAACGTTTAGAATCTTCAGTTGCTAGAAGAGAAAAACTTCTTTCAAATGAAAACTATATAAATAAAGCACCACAAAATATCGTTGAAAATGAAAGGCAAGCATTAACCAAAGAAAAACAAGATTTAAAAATTATAATTCAAAAATTAAAATAAAAAAGATTGATTTATGTAAAAAAATGTGGTATATTGATAACAGAATAGGGGCGAGGAGGTGAAATAGATGAGAATTAATTCAAAAGGTTTTACTTTGATTGAGCTATTGGCTGTAATCGTTATCTTAGCTATTATCGCCTTAATTACAACTCCAATAATTTTAAATGTTATTGAAGATTCAAGAAAAAATGCTGCAGTAGATAAAGCTCACGGAACAATAGATGCTGTCAGAGTGGCCTACTCTCAAGCTCAAGTTGGTTCTGAACCTGTAGGAATACCTTATACTGTTAATTTCCCTAAAGGCACTTCCAGAGGTACTTGTGGATCAGAAGCTACAGCTGATTGTGGAACTGTAACTGCAACAGGAGGTGGCTGGGGTAAAGGCTACATTAATGAACAGGCAGTATCTGCCAGTGGAGAAATGCCACAAGGTGGATATGTTACAATTCAAGATGATGGAAGTATAATTGCTTATAAATTGAAATTTGGACAATACTACTGTTCGACAATTAATAGTGAGAAAAAATTTGATCCTAATAAAATGGTTTGCTCTAGAACTATATCAGATATTGAAGTAACAGATGCTAATAATAGTACATACCATGTTGGTGGTAGTTATGAAGGTCAATAACAATACATAAAAGAACCTCAAAAAAAAGGTTCTTTTTTCTATTTTGTGTTCATCTTGCTTAAATAATTTAATTATGCTATTATTATAATAGAGGCTGGTATTATGAAAGAAGAAAATGTACATAATAGTACAATTAAAGTTATAGAATATTCTGCAATATTAATCTTTTTCATGATAATATTAATTATTTTAGTACCATCAATCTCAAAAATCGTTTACCAAATGTCTAAAGATTCAGCCATTACCAGTACAAAAGGTACTATAGATACTGTAAAATCTTTTTACATAGATATGAATTTATTAAATGAAGTGGCATTACCATTTAAAGTTGAATTTAATAAAGATGGTTATATCTTTTATGAAATGGGTCGCCAAGTAAACTATGAAAGACATTTAAATATTCAAAACACCGGAAAACTTCCGAAAGGTGGCAGCGTACAAATTAATGAAGATGGTAGTGTAACAGTAAAAAACCTAACATTTGGTAATTTTAAATGTAACCAAACAAACGAAAAAAATTTAGTATGTGATAATAAGTGATAACTCTCTATAGTTATCGCTTTTAATATAACCTTATGATATAATAATGTTAAAGGTGATGACACATGGAACAAAAAAACATCAGAAATTTTTCTATAATTGCTCACATTGATCATGGAAAAAGCACTTTAGCTGATAGAATTTTAGAAGTAACAGGAGCAATCACTGAAAGAGAAAAACAAGATCAATTATTAGATAATATGGACATAGAAAGAGAAAGAGGAATAACAATTAAATTAAATACTGCTCGTCTTAAATATAATTATAAAAATGAAGAATATATCTTAAATTTGATTGACACCCCAGGACACGTTGATTTTTCATATGAAGTATCGAGGAGTTTAGCAGCCTGTGAAGGAGCTATTTTAGTTGTAGATGCTGCTCAAGGAATAGAAGCTCAAACACTAGCAAACGTATATCTAGCACTAGAAAACGATCTAACTATCATACCTGTAATTAATAAAATAGATTTACCAAACGCTGATATTCCTAAAGTAAAAAAAGAATTAGTCGATAATCTTGGCTTTGACGAAGATGAAATAATTTTAACCAGTGCGAAAACAGGTGAAGGAATAGAAAAGCTGGTTCAAGCTATCATAGAAAGAATCCCATCTCCAACTGGTGATCCAAACGGAAAACTAAAAGCTCTTGTATTTGATAGCTATTTTGATCCTTATAAAGGTGTAATTGTCCTAGTTAGAATCAAAGATGGAAAATTAAATATCAAAGATAAAATAAAATTTATGGCCACTAGTGCTATACATGAAGTTACAGAATTGGGCTTTAGTACCCCCAAACAACAAAGTACTGATAATTTAGGGTGTGGAGAAGTAGGTTATATATGTGCTAGTATAAAAAGTATAAGTGATATAAAAGTAGGCGATACAATTACTTTAGAAGATAATCCGGCAGAACTAGCTTTACCGGGATATAAACCAATGAGACCAATGGTTTTTTGTGGACTATATCCTGTAGAAACAAACAAATATCCTGATCTAAGAGAAGCATTAGAAAAATTAAAGTTAAATGATGCCTCTTTAGAATTTGAACCAGAAACATCAGACGCTTTAGGATTTGGATTTAGATGCGGATTTCTAGGCCTACTGCACCTGGAAATTATTGAAGAAAGACTAGAAAGAGAATTTAATATTAATCATATAGCCACATCCCCATCAGTTATTTATAAAATCACTAAAACAGATAACGAAACAATATATATTGATAGTCCAGCCAAAATGCCTGATAGACAAAAAATAAAAATAATCGAAGAACCTTACATTAAAACTAACATCTATGTTCCTAGTGAATATATTGGGAAAATTATGGAACTATGTCAAAACAAAAGAGGAACCTATATCAACATGGAATATATAACCTCAAATAGAGTCAATATACATTATGAAATACCACTATCGGAAATCGTATATAATTTCTTTGATAAGTTAAAAAGTTCTACCAAAGGTTATGCTTCTTTCGATTATGAAATGATAGGATATAAGCCAAGTGATTTAGTTAAAATGGATGTACTATTAAATGGTGAGGTAGTAGATGCCTTAAGTTTAATTGTCCATAAAGATTTTGCTTATAATAGAGGAAAAGCTATTGTTTACAAATTAAAAGATATTATTCCTAGACAATTATTTGAAGTGCCAATACAGGCTGTAATCGGTTCAAAAGTCATTGCCAGAACTGATATTAAAGCTATGAGAAAAAATGTTTTAGCCAAATGTTATGGTGGAGATATAACTAGAAAAAGAAAATTATTAGAAAAACAAAAAGAAGGTAAAAAAAGGATGAAAATGGTTGGTAAAGTTGAAGTACCTAGTGAAGCTTTTTTAGCTGTTTTAAATATTGATGAAGAGTAGGTGGAAAATATGATATCAGATTATGTAATAAGAAAAACTAGTAAGCTTGCTGGAAAAATTATTATTCCCCCAACCCCAGAAGAGATTTTAGCTGACAATTTTAATTATCCAGATTATGTTCAAAATATATTAGAATATCAAATAGATGAAGAAATGGGTCAATTAATAGACCAATTTTTGAAATATAAACCAGAAGATTATCAAAAAGTAGATCCAGATATTGAAATACTTTTTGATAATTTTGAAAAAGCAATAATTGAAATTCAACGACAATATGAAATAGATCGTCAAAATGGAAATATTACTATAGACTATAATAAAGAAATGAAAAAAATCGCTCAAACTTATTTTAATCATTTAATGGCTTTAAATAAATTTAAGTTAGATCAAGAAAGAGAATTTCAAGCTTTAACTGCTAAAAGAAATGAATTATTAAATGCATTAAATAAAGTTTTAGAAATTAAAGAAAAAATTGAAACTCAAGCTGAAACAAGATTAAATGCCTTTGTAAATCGCGAAATACCTGTAACCAAACTATATATTTATGATTTAATTAAACCGACAAATAGTGAAGTATATAAAAAACACCGTAAAGCATTAGAAAAATATAAAAGGCAAATATTTAGTAGATTGTTAAATGATGAAGGCATTGAATATAAACCAATAGGAGAATTAAATTTTAGAAAGAAAAAATCATGAGTATCTATATTCATATACCTTTTTGTACTAATATTTGTACATATTGTGATTTTTGTAAAGTTTTAAAAAATAAAAAATGGATTCAAGAATATTTAATTGCTTTAGAAAAAGAGATTGATCAAAATTATAAAGGTGAATTAATCAAAACAATATATATTGGTGGCGGAACCCCCAGCACTTTAAATATAGAAGAACTAAAACAATTATTTAATATATTAAGTAAATTAAATATCGACCAGACTGCCGAAATAACATTTGAAGCCAATAGCGAAGATCTTAATATAGAAAAATTAACCTTTTTAAAATCCCATATAAACCGTTTAAGTATTGGAGTTCAAACTTTTAACAAGGAAAGATTAAACACATTAAATAGAAAAATAAATATAAATAATATAAAATTAGCTTTTCAATTTTTTGATAATATAAATTTAGATTTAATGTATGGATTTAAAAATCAAAAAATAGAAGAATTAAAATATGATCTAATGCAAATAATTAAACTAAACCCCACACATATATCCACATACTGTTTGATTTTAGAACCGCATACTAAATTATATATTGAAAACTATAAACCATTAAATGATGATAAAGAAAGAGAAATGTATGATCTGATAATAGATACATTAACAAAACATAACTACCACCAATATGAATTAAGTAATTTTTCTAAAAAATATTATAACTCCAAACATAATTTAGTTTATTGGAATAATGAACCATATTATGGCTTTGGCCTAGGAGCTAGTGGATATGTAGGTGGCATAAGATATGAAAACACTAGAAACTTAAATAATTATTTAAAAGGAAAAACAATTTATGAAAAACATAAGCTATCCCTAGATGAAATTATTCAAAATGAATTTATTTTAGGACTGAGAAAAATATCTGGCATTAATAAAAATAAATTTTATAAAAAATATAAAATCAATATCATGACTATCAAGCCAGTCATTGAATTAATACAAGATCATATTTTGTTAGAAAACAACACTAATATTTATCTAAATCCTAAATATTTATATTTATCTAATGAAGTTTTATTAAATTTTATCGATTTTTCTTTACACAAACATTAGTTTGTGATATTCTTAAAGTGGGTGATAAAATGAATACATTTAATAAAGAACTTTCATATATAAAAAATGATCATTATAGAGAATGTGCGAAAGAATTAATCAAATTGTTACCAGACTACTTTTATAAAGTTCCAGCCAGCTCAACGGGAAAATATCATCCAGATTTTGCACTAGGTGAAGGTGGTTTGGTAAGACATACTAAAGTAGCTGTCAAAATAGCTTATGAACTTTTAAATAATGAAGCTATTGGTTATTCATTTACAAATGATGAAAAAGACCTAATGATTATTGCCTTGATAATGCATGATGGACTAAAACACGGCAAAACAAAAGAAAAATATGTTAAATTTGATCATCCTATTTTAATGGCTAATTATATTAAAGAAAATAAAGATAAAATCAAACTTACTGATGATGAAATCCTTTTTTTAGAAAATGTTATTTCTTCACATATGGGTAATTGGAATACTAATCCTTATAGTAATATAAAATTACCAATTCCTCATAACAAGTATCAACGTTTTGTTCATATGTGTGATTTTTTAGCAAGTCGAAAATTTTTAAATGTCAATTTTGAAAATAATGAAGTAAAGGAGTGATTTAATTGGCAAAATGGGATAAGGAATATTTGGGGCTATGTAAAAAAATATTAACCGAAGGTAAAGAAGTAGACAATAGAACCGGCATTAACACCATAAAAATACCTTCACATCATTTCCACTTTGATTTGCAAGAAGAATTTCCGATTTTAACTACAAAACAACTATTTATAAGACAAGCAGTATTAGAAATGCTTTGGATTTATCAAGTTCAAAGTAATGATGTTAGATGGCTTCAAGATAGAAATGTTCATATTTGGGATGAATGGGAAGTTGACGAAGATGGAATTTATCGTATTTATGAAGCTCCAAGCGAAAAAACTCCATATGATAAAGATCGTGAAATTAAAGTACTAGATCCATATAGTGTCCCTGTGCAAAAGCATAATGGACAGTTAGATTATAAGTATGATGAAAATAGAAATATTTTAACAGCTAAAAGTTTAAGTGAAGAAAATAGCTTAAAAATGTTTCCAGATCGTGAAACTGTGAAAAAAAACATAAAACAAGCAAAATTTTATGGAAAAGAGTATGCTCATACCATTGGAACAGCTTATGGCTATATTGTTGGTAAATTTGAAATGGTTCAAAATTTAATAGAAAACTTAAAAAATAATCCAAATGATAGACGAAATGTTATGAGTCTATGGCAGGATGATTATGTTAATACCGCAGTTTTACCATCATGTGTATGGTCTAGTGAATGGGATGTAACTGATGGTAAACTTAATGCATGGGTCCACCAAAGAAGTTGTGATGTACCGTTAGGATTACCTTTTAATGTAACCCAGTATTCTGTTTTACTTAATATGTTAGCTCAAGTTACTAATCTAAAACCAGGAACATTAGATTGGAGTATAAAAGATGCTCACATATATGTTAATCAAATTGAAGGAATAAAAACTCAAATATGTAGAGGTGAAGAATTAGAAGATTTACCAGCACCAGAACTATGGTTAAATCCAGAAATCGATAATTTCTTTGAATTTGATAACTCTAAAGAATGTAAAGATGTTAAATTATTAAATTATAAACATCACGGAAAAATTAGATTTCCTCTAGCACAATAATTAGCCACTATTAAGAAAAATAAAATATCGAGGAGGGTAAGCATGAAAGGAAAATTAATAACAATTGAAGGTACTGACTGTTCAGGAAAAGAAACCCAAACCAATTTATTGATAAAAAGATTAAGAGAAGAAGGATATCAAGTTCAAAATTTTTCTTTTCCAAACTATAATTCTCCAACAGGAAAAATAATTGGTGGTCCCTACTTGGGTAAGCAAGCATATGGCCCATGTTATTTTGAAGAAGGTTCAACTGAAGTAGATCCCAAAGTAGCATCTCTATATTACACCGCTGATAGAAAATATAATATAGATAAAATAATATTTTTATTAGAAAAAGGATACAACATAATTTTAGATAGATATATTTATTCAAATATGGCTCATCAAGGTGGTAAAATAAAAAACAAAAAAGAAAGATTCGAAATGTACAAATGGTTAGATAAATTAGAATATGAACTTATGGAATTACCCAAACCAGATTTAACTATTTTTCTATATATGCCCGTTGAAATTTCTAAACAGTTAAAACTGAACAGAAATGAACCAGTTGACGGTCATGAAAAAGATCAAAATTATTTACAAAATAGTGAAAAAGCCTATATTGAATTATCAAACATATATGATTTTGTAACTATAAATTGTTCTACAAAAGGTCATCCAAAAGATATTGAAACAATTAACGATAAACTTTATCAAATAGTAAAACCTCTATTACATAAAAGATAAAAAGCATAAAAATAGCGAAAATCCTCTGTGGTCTACTTTAAGTATACCACTACAAACCCCCACCACCCCCATAAAGGAAGCAAGTGTAAAATCTTGTTTCTTTTTTTATATTATATGGGAAAAATCTTGAAATTTTGATGGGGGGGGGGGGTATAATATAATTGGTGAATAATATGCATAGAACAAAAAGGAAAAGAAAAATAATAATAATTAGTTTAATAGGAATATTACTAACAATGATAGTAGGATATGCCGCCTTTTC
>CALVID010000006.1 GCA_944329355.1 uncultured Bacilli bacterium | reverse complement strand
GGCCAGCAGTTTATTTAAAACAAAGTATTAGTTTTGATGGCGAAGGAACAGCTGGAAGTCCTTACGAATTTTCTTAATTATTATTAATTTGTTGAATAAAAAAAATGTTTATGATATACTAGTTTTAGAGTAAACAGTAAGGAATGATATCTATGGATAATAAAGATAAATTGAATAAAAAAGATATTGTTGAAAAAGATGAGAACGAAATTGAAGTTTTAGAATTATGGGAACCACATGCAGATGAAATTACTGATGCTAAAGATCGTCATATTAAAATGTCAAAACAGTCAACCAACAAAATAGTTATAGTTTTGGTAGCTTTAGGTGCATTTTTGGTTATGTGGTATGCAACATTCGCACAACCATTGGCTTTTAATGTACGTCAAGTTGAACAAGATGGTTCTTGGAACATAGGTTTTACCGATATGAAAGTTGTTGATATAGTAGGTCAAGCTAAAGAAGTAAGCAAGCATGATTTTACTAGTACAAAAGCTGTTTTTTCAGTTTCTTTAGTGGCTGCTGGTGATAAAATTGTTTATGATTTAACAATTAAAAATAGCGGGATTATAAATGCGGTAGTTGATAGTATTTATATTGTTCCGGAAAATGATCCAAATGATACTATTATATATAGTGTTGATGGAATTAAAGCTGGGGATAAGCTGAAAGCTGGTGAATCTACTAATATGAAAGTTTCTGTTTTGTATAATAGTAATGCAACTGTTAATAAAACTTTAAGCAAGACTGTTTCGGTTATTATTAATTATAAAGAAAGTTAAAACCCTTTGGGATCTACTCCTAAAGGGTTTATCTTTTATCTAATTTAATTAATTTTGCATGTATCACTAATCTAGTAGTACCAGCGACATCTGCACATGTTGATAGGGTTAATATTTTATCATTTTCTGTTAAACCTCCGCTAAAGTTTATTTCGCTACGTTTTTTTATAGTGTTTATGAAAGTATTAAATTGACTATCGGAAAATTTTGTGGTGATATAATAGCTTTCTGGTTTGATAGTGTATATGCTGACAATTTGCCATAAAGTATTTTCTGTTGGAGTTGATAATTTGATTATGTGGTTATTTTTATTATTATACCATGATTTATTTAATACTTTTTTTAAACTGCCAAAAACAGTTTGGTTAGAACGACTATGACCATAGATAACGGTGTTTTTATCAAAATTTACCATATTGTTTCGATAATCGGCAAATACCCATCCAGCAGAATTTTTGGATTTATCAAAAGCATGGTTAAGATAATAAGAGTTGTCATTTGTTTGGACTATTGGATAATTGACATTAGTTCCATTAACTTTTATAAAACCAACAGTGTCGTCATTTTTCTTTTTTAATTCATTAAAATCAACACTCATCATATCCATTTTTATATAATCCCAATAGTCATCTGATTTATCTTCTGGTGGGTTAATATTTTCTGCAGTATCAGTTTGTGTTTCTTGAACAATTTTGTCATTATTTATATCTTCGGTGATTTTATCGATAGTTTTATTGTCTTGATTCCAGAAGAAAATTTTAAGAATGCATAAAATGGCAATAATGATACTAAGAATTAAAATTGTTCCCCAGATGAGTTTTTTTCGCTTTTTTCTTTTTTTATATTCGTTTCGTGTAATTCTTCCGTTTTTATGCATATTGACACTCCTAACTTTAATAATTATAACATAATTTGAAATTTCTTGACATTGCTTTTCATAAACTTTTCATAATAGCATTATTTTTATTGTTTTATTTTTTTTAATTTGATATAATAAATTTGAAAGGAGAGAGTGAAATGAAAAAAGCTTTAAAAATGATTTTGGGTTTATTTGTTGGAGCATTTATGGTAGTTCCTTTTATGGGAGTAAATGCAGAAGAATATGGTCTTGAAGCATTAGCTAAATTAGCTGTAGAAGGTGGATCTTTGGAAATTAAGGCTGGAGACATTATCAAAGTTGGAGAGGATGTTTATGTTGGTGACTCTGAAGTTGCTTTAATGAACGTTATTGATGGAACAGCAACATTAACAAACAAAAGTGGTAGAATTGAAATAGTTTTAAAAGGTACTGCAGAAGTGAAAGGATCTAAAGTAATTATGCAATTACCACTTCAAAATTCTACATTACCAATTGATTTAGTTGTTGATGAAGGGTCTACTTTAAATGTTAATGGTAGAATGGCTTTACCTACTGGTACTAAAGGATCTTTAGTAAATAATGGTACAGTTAATATTAGCGGTAGTTTAGAAGTTAGAGCTGATGCTACTTACACAGGTGCAGGTGTTAATAATCTAACTGGGAATCTCGTTATTTATGGGCAAATAAATCCTTTAGGAACTGCTAAAATAACTTTAGGTGAAAAAGGAACTGTATATTCTAATGCAGATGTAACAGCTAATTTAACTTATGTGAAAGGGTTTGAAGCTGTATCATTAGAAACTAAAGTTTATAGTTCTATTACTGATGTAGTTGGAAAACAAACTTTTACAAATGGTTATACTACTGTAAAAACTGAAGTAGAAGAACCAGCTGAAGAAGTAAAAGATGAAGAAAAAGTTGAAAATGAAGTAAAAGATGAAGAAAAAGTTGAAAATGAAGTAAAAGATGAAGTAGAAAACCCAAAAACTTCAGATGGTATTATGCTTGTATCTATGGCTTTAGCTGTAAGTACAGGATTAGTAATTGTTGCTCGTAAGAAATTAGCTTAAAGTGCTGAAAAAAGCACTTTTTTTCTTTGGTTCAAAATTTAATTTTTTATTTAGCAAGGGTAATTTGCTTTATAAATGTTAAAAAAATTATGCAAAGCTATTTACAAGAACGTTTGTTTGTGATATAGTTGGTTTAACAAATATAGATGGTGGTATGCATATATTAAAAGATGATATGTTTGAAACATATCTGAATGAAAATTAAAAAAGTTAATTAATAAACACAGATATGGGAATTTCCAGTATATCATACAAAACATGGCCATGATTATGATGCAACTACTAATATATTTAGAAAAATACATGTTAAATCTAGAACAAAGTATTTAAGCGTAAATTTTAACATACAAAAATATATTAAGGTAGGATACTCTATACAGAGAACTCTTAGGTTTTTATGATGTAGAAATAAAGTACACTGGTTCAAAATTTATTTTGGTATTTTGTTCTGTATAATTTATTTAGGGGAGTATTATGGCGATAACTAAGACAAAATTTATAAATTATTCTAGATGTCCTAGATATGTGGCTTTAGATGATTTGAAAAAAGAAAAATTAAATAGTATGGTATCAATAGAAGACTATAAAAAGGAAGAGGAACTTGAACATATTACCGAATTACTTGGTAATATGTTTGATGAAAGTGGTAATGATTTAATTGATATTAAAAATGAACACTTAGAGACCATGCTTCCATATTATAATAAGGTTGAAATTTTAGCTGGTGAACTTGCCTCCAATTATTTTAAAGGTAATTTTAAATTTTCCAAGAGTACTTATAATCAAGAAAGTTTTGATGCGGTTATAGATAACATAAGATATTTATGTTATGTAGATATTTATAATGAAAGTGATAAAGAAATTAATATAATTGAGGTTAAAGCGACTACTACTAAAAAATACTTGAATTTAGGGAGCAAAGAACATTCTATTTTTCAAAAAGGGGAGAATGGAATTTATTATTTACTTGAAGATTTAAATTTAAACATTGAAGATTATATGCCATTAAAGGTTTATGAAAAAAATAAAAATAAGTTATTTGATAGATATACATCATGTGGCCATTATATTTATGATATTGCAGTACAAAGATTTATAATAGAAAATGATTTAAAAAAACATGGTGAGAACAAACAAACAAGATATTATTTAGCAGTTTTAAATAGTAATTATGTCTTTGATGGAAAATACAAAGATGGCGAACCTATTTATGATTCTGTTGATGGGGAAGATATTATTTCTTTTATTGATGTAACTAGTATTACTAGTAATTTAATGGATAAGATTTATTTAGATAGTAAAAAAATAAAATGCTATATCGATAATTTAGATGCTTCAAGAGTACCGTTGGGGGAATTTTGCGAATATAAAAAAACAGTTAAGTGTAAATATTCTAATATTTGTTTTAACGTTTTACCTAAAAAGCATTCAATACTTTGTTATATGAATAATAATTTTGGATTTAAAGATGGTAATACAAAATACGATACATTTGATTTGATTAATCAAGGTAAGGTTGGGATGTTAGATATTCCTGATAAAATGCTGAATAGAAGGAAAAATAAAATTCAAAAAGATTGTGTAATTAGTGGTAAACCTTATATAGATTTTAAAAAAATAAAAGATGGTATTAAACAAATAAAATATCCATTATATCATTTAGATTTTGAAACTTTTCCTTGCCCCCTTCCTAGATATAAAGGAGAAAGGCCTTATACACAATCTGTTTTTCAGTTTTCGTTACATATCGAAAGAAAACCAGGTGTGTGCGATAAAGAGAATGATCATTATGGTTATTTAGCTCCTGATCATTTGGATCATAGGTTGGATTTGATTAAAGAGATGTGTAGTTTAATTAAAGATGATGGTATTGTGCTAGTTTATAATGAGTCTTTTGAAAAAACGAGGTTAAAGGAATTAGCTTATATTTTTCCAGAATATAGGGAAAAGTTATTAAAAATTAGGGATAATGTGTTTGATTTGATGAATATTGTAAAAACAAAGTCCTCTTTGTATGAAAAATTGGGATATTCTAACGAAGAGTCTAAAATGTTTAATTATTATCATCCTGATATGGATGGATCGTTTTCTATTAAAAAAGTTTTGCCATTGTTTTCTGATTTAACTTATAAGGGCATGGAAATCGGTAATGGAGTAGAGGCTATGGTTACTTATGCAATCTTTCCTAAGTTGTTGTCTTTAGACTATAAACATAAATATCAAAAGTTAGTAGAATATTGTCAACAAGATACTTATGCCATGTTTGTTGTTTTAAAGGGACTTTATAAGTTGTTAAATAATGTCAAATTTTGACTCTTTTGTTGTAATTTATTAAAAGATGGTATATAGTTTAATTAGGAGGGGTAATTATGATATATCCATCAATAGATGCTTTACTTCAAAAAATTGAATCTAAGTATTTACTTGTTAATATAGCTTCTAAAAGAGCAAAAGAAATGGATGAAACCGGTTATTTTCAAATGAAGGAGAATGAATATAAATCAACCAAAAATATTGGTAGAGCTTTGGAAGAAGTTAATAAAGGATTAATTCATATTAAAGAAAATTAGTTGAAGGGCTATTGCTCTTTTTTCATATACTAGTTTGGAATTTGGGTGTGGTTTATGAATTATATAAAGAAGATAAAAAATGAACTTAAAAACAATAAATTAAAGTATTTTGTTTATTTTTCTTTAAGAGGATTGATTATTTTATGTTTAATTGTGCAGTTAATTAGAGGCGATTTTGATAACGTTAGTATATGTTTGTTATCTTTAGTGTTATTATTTTTGCCTTTTATAATCGAACATCATTTAAAAATTGATATGCCTAACGTAATGGAGATTATAATTATGGTATTTGTTTTTTCAGCGGAGATTTTAGGAGAAATAAATAACTTTTATGGAATAATTCCTTTTTGGGACACTATTTTGCACACATTAAATGGTTTTTTGATGGCAGCTGTTGGATTTTCACTTTTTGATATTTTAAATAAGAATTTAAAAAGTATTTATTTATCACCAATATTTCTTTGTTTATTTTCATTTTGTTTTTCTATGACGATTGGCGTTGTTTGGGAGTTTTTTGAATATGGAATGGATAAAGTATTTTGCTATGATATGCAGAAAGATGAATATATAAAGGAAGTTAATACGGTGAGTTTGGATCCAGAAAATAATAATAATGTAATTAATATCGAGAATATAAGTTATACTATTTTGTATGATAATGATGGTAAAGAACTTACTAAGTTAAATGGTTATTTAGATATAGGGCTTAATGATACAATGAAAGATTTAGTTGTCAATTTTGTTGGTGCTTTAGTATTTAATGTTTTTGGATTTGTATATTTAAAAAACAGAGATAAAGATAGAGTGGTTAAGCATTTTATTATAAAAAAATTTGGTGATGGTTGATTTTTCAATTAAATTATGGTAAATTATTAGAAGCCGGAGGGATAAATATGAAAATACTTTTAATTATTGTGTCTATTTTATTAATTGCAATTGTTCTTTTACAAAGTGGTAAGGCAGTAAGCCCTGATAGTAATATTATGGGTGGAAATGATGAACTTTTTGCCAACAGAAAAGAAAGAGGCGGAGAATTATTCGTTACTAGGCTTACGGCTTTGCTTGGGGTTGCTTTTTTCGTTATATGTATTATTATGAATTTTATTTAAAATAGGTAAATATGTGTCAAATTAGAATGTTTTAAATTAAGAATAATAGAACTTATGATAAAAAACATGAGGAATTCTATTATTTTTTTTTGAATTTTGCTATAATTAGATATAGGGTGGTAAAGCATGAATATATATAGTATGACCATTCATGATTTAGAAGACTATTTTTTAAAAATGGGTGAGAAAAAATTTAAAGCTATTCAGGTTTATGATTGGCTTTATAAGAAAAGAGTTCATTCATTTGATGAGATGAGTAATATTAAAAAAATAGTGATAGACAAATTAAAAGAAGATTTTAAAATAAATAAACCTTTCATTTTACACGTTCAAAAAGGTAAAGGTGTTTATAAGTATTTGTTTGAGCTTTTTGATGGACAAAAGGTTGAAGCGGTAGTGATGAAACACGATTACGGTAACAGTTTATGTGTATCAACTGAAGTTGGTTGTAATATGGGTTGTGCTTTTTGTGAAAGTGGAAGGCTTAAAAAGCAAAGAGATTTAGAAGTTTATGAAATGGTTTGCCAGATATTACAAATTGAGGAAGATTTAAAGCTTAAAATTTCGAGGGTTGTTCTTATGGGGATTGGTGAACCTTTTGATAATTATGATAATGTGATGAAGTTTATTGATATTATAAATAGTGATTATGGACTAGCTATAGGTTCTAGACATATAACAGTGTCAACTTGTGGAATTGTTCCTAAGATAAGAGAATTTACGAAAGAAAAAAGGCAAGTTAATTTAGCTATTAGTTTGCACGCACCTGATGATGAGATTAGAAATAGAATTATGAAAATAAACAAAGTATATCCAATAAAAGATGTGATGGATGCAGTTAGAGATTATATTAAGGTAACTAATAGAAAAGTTACTTTTGAATATATTATGCTTAAAGATGTGAATGATAGTGATGAATGTGCGTTAAAACTTTCGCATTTGCTTAAAGGAATGCTGGCATATGTCAATTTAATTCCTTATAATGAAACAAGTCATATAGAGTTTAAAAAAACTGATAAAGATAAAATTATGCATTTTTATGATATACTTAAAAAAAACAAGATCAATGTAACGGTACGTAAGGAATTTGGCGGTGAAGTAAGTGCAGCTTGTGGTCAATTACGTTCGAATTATGAGGAGGGGAAATGATGGAGTTTGCTTATTTAACAGATCCCGGACAGGTCAGAGATCATAATGAAGATAGTGTAACAATTGTGAAAAATGCTCAAGGAGAAATATTAATGGCAGTGGCTGATGGTATGGGTGGTCATAAAGGTGGAGAAATTGCTTCATCAATTGCAATAACTCATATTGGTAAGAGGTTTATTGATACATCTAGTGTTGGTAATAAAGAGGATGCTATTAATTTTCTAAAAGAGATTGTCAGTGAAGCTAATATGCTTTTATATAAATATACTGAAGATAATCCAGAAAGTAATGGAATGGGTACGACAATAGTTATAGCTTTACTGACTAAGGAATTTTTACTATTTGGAAATATAGGTGATTCTTCTGGTTATGTAATTAAAAATAAAAAATTATATAAAATTACAAATGATCATACTTTAGTTAATTTACTTGTAAAATCTGGAGAAATTACTGAAGAAGAAGCTAAAGATCATCCTAGAAAAAATGTTTTGATGAGAGCTTTGGGAGCTAATATTTCAGTTGAAATGGATATATTTGATGTTGAAAGAGATGTTAGTGCAATATTATTATGTAGTGATGGACTGACTAATATGTTAGACGAAGAACAGATTGAAAGAGTTTTAGATAGTAATTTAGATATAGATGCAAAGGTTCAGAAATTGATTAATAAAGCAAATAATAGAGGTGGAACAGATAATATATCAGTTGCTTATTTACAAAAGGAGGAAAATGAATGATAACAAGGGGACAACTTATTAATGATCGTTATGAAATTATTAGAGCTATTGGTGAAGGTGGCATGGCTAATGTTTATTTAGCTAAGGATACTATTTTAGATAGGAAAGTTGCTGTTAAGATTTTAAGAGGTGATTTAGCTGAAGACGAAAAATTTGTGAGACGTTTTCAAAGAGAAGCTATTTCAGCTAGCAGTTTAAATGATCCTAACATTGTTGAAGTTTATGATGTAGGAGAAGATGATGGCAAATATTTTATTGTTATGGAGTACGTTCAAGGACTTACTTTAAAACAGTTAATTAAAAAAAGAGGTAGTTTAACTTTACCAGAAGTTGTCGATATTATGCTTCAACTTACTAGTGCGGTAGCACATGCTCATGAAAGCTATATTATTCATAGAGATATTAAACCTCAAAATGTAGTTATTTTAGAGGACGGTAGAGTTAAAATAATGGATTTTGGAATTGCTGTTGCTTTAAATGCTGGAGAGTTTACACAGACTAATAGTGTAATGGGAACGGTTTATTATATCCCACCTGAGCAGGCTAATGGTGGGGCGGCTACTACTAGAAGTGATATATATTCTTTAGGTATTTTGATGTATGAACTTGTTACAGGTCATGTACCTTTTAAAGGAGAAAATCCAGTAGAAGTGGCTATTAAACATATGAATGAGCCTATTCCTAGTATTTGTGAATATGATCCTGAAATGCCACAATCGATCGAAAATATTATTTTAAGAGCTTCGGCTAAAAATCCTAAAAATCGTTATGAGTCAGCTTGGGATATGCATGATGATTTAGAAACGGCTTTGGATAAAAATAGATTCAATGAACCTAAGGTTATTTATAAATATCCTGAGAAAAATTTTGAGGATAAAGAAATGCCTAGAGAAGGTAGAGCAGCTAGGAATGCGGAGAAAGAAGAGAATAAAAAAGATAAGAGAATGAATAAAGCTTTAATTGTTGTAGGAACAATTGTTGGGGTTTTAATTGCAGCTATGCTTTTTGTATTTATTTTGTGGCCAAAAATTTCTGATAAGCCAGATATAGAAATTCCTGATGTTCAAGGAATGACGGTTAAACAAGCTAGGAGTACTTTAGAGGATAAAGGCTTTGAGGTTGTAGGTAAGACTAAAAAAGAAGCTAGTGATGAAGTTGAAGAAGATAAAGTTATAGGTACTGATCCAGAGATAGGCGAGACTTTGAAAGAGGGTTCAGAGGTTACTTTGATAGTTTCAACTGGTTCTGAAAAAATAGAAATTGAAGATTATACGGGAGAAAACTATGAAAAAGTAAAAGAAAAATTAGAAGAAGCTGGAATAAATGTTATTATTGATAAAAAAGATGTTTCTAAAGAAGAAAATCCAGTAGAGGGAACTATTTTAGAACAAGATGTGGAACCTGGAGTAAAATTAGGCGAAGGTGATACTATTACTTTAGTTATTCCAAATGTTTATATTAGTTATCCTAATTTTACTGATGGTACTTATACAGAAGCAGATGTTAAAAAATTCTGTGATGAAAATGGACTTACTTTAAATGTTACTTATGTAGAGGATGGTAGTAAACAAAATGGTATAGTTACTTATCAGAATATGGCTGCAGGTAGTAAAGTTAGTTCTGGTGCTAATTTGAGAATTAAAGTTGTTAAGAATCCGGAAAAAGCTCCTGATATTGAGAGTGCAACAGAAACACGAGATACTGGAGATATGTAATAAATGGAAGGAAAAATTATTAAAACAATTAGTAATGATTATACGGTTAAAAATTTAAATAAACTATATGTGTGTAAAGCCCGTGGAAAATTTAGAAACATGGGCCTTTCGCCTATGGTTGGTGATGAAGTTATTTTTGATGAGAATAATCTTTATATCACGGAGATATTACCTAGAAAAAATGAGCTTATTAGACCAGTGATTGCTAATATAGATATGGCAATAATTATTACAAGTTTAAAAAAGCCTGATTTTTCTTCCAATCTTTTAGACAAATTTTTGGTAATATGTGAGTATAATAGGATTAAACCGGTGATTATTTTTACAAAAGCAGATTTATTAGAGAAAGAGGAACTTTTAAAATTAAAACCGGTTATTGAATATTATAAAAAAATCGGATATGAAGTTTATATGAATGATGAAATTAATTTAATTAAAAAAATATTTAAAGATAAAGTGTGTGTTTTTACTGGCCAAAGTGGAGCTGGAAAGAGTACTCTTTTAAACAAACTGGATTCAACTTTAAAGTTGAAAACAGGAGAAATTTCTTTAGCTTTAAATAGGGGAAAACATACTACTAGACATACTGAATTGTTTGAATTGTGTGGTGGTTTAGTAGCCGATACTCCTGGTTTTTCAGCTTTGGAGTTTACGGGGATGAGTAAAGAAGATATTAGGGATAATTTTACTGAATTTAATGTGTATCGAGATGAGTGTCAATTTAGAGATTGTTTTCATGTACATGAAAAGAAATGTAGAGTTAAAGAAAAGGTTTTAGATGGAACAATTTTAAAGAGTAGATATGATAATTATTTGAATTTTTTGAAATGAGGTGGATTATGGTTAAGATAGCTGGATCTTTTTTGAAAATTCAAGATGATGAAACAAAAATAAGAGAATTGGATAAGGTTTGTGATGTGATTCATGTGGATGTTATGGATGGCAAATTTACTGAAAGACCTACTATACCGCTTGTCAAAATGAAAGAGATTTTGAGAGGAATTAAAAATAAGTTTGATGTCCATTTGATGGTTTTAAATTTAAAAAAATATATTGATGAAGTAGCTTTGTTTAATCCTAATTTTATTACTTTTCATATAGAATCAACTTTGAATGTTCAGGAAATTATTGATTATATTCATAGTAAGGGTATTAAGGCGGGAATTGCAATTAATCCCGATACAAATATTGAGAAAATTTATCCTTATTTGGATAGTGTTGAAATGGTTTTAGTTATGAGTGTAAAAGCTGGAGCTGGTGGGCAACATTTTATCGATATTACTGATAGATTACATGAATTAATTGATTACCGTAAGAAAAATGATCTTAATTATTTGCTTGAGGTTGATGGTGGTATTGATGATACTACTATTAAATTAGTTCAAGATGCGGATATTATAGTTACTGGTTCTTTTATTACAGATAGTGAAAATTATCAAAGTCAAATTTATAAATTAAAGAAAGCTTTGAGAAATGGTTTTACTTTGGCGGAATTACTTGGTGTTATTGTAGTACTTAGTATTTTAGGATTGGTAGCGATTACAGCAATTGATAATAATATTAAAAAAAGTCGTTATGATAGTTGTTTAGTTCAACAAACTAGTTTGATTGAAGGGGCTAAGATGGTGATGCTTGATCATCCTAATTTGTTACCAGCTGTTGGATCTTCAGTTACAATTAGTGCTGAACAATTACAAGACGGAGCTACTATTAATGGTGAGGTAATAGATGCTGGTTATATTGAAGATGATATGATTAATCCTATGACTGATAAACCTTATGTAGATTCTACAGGTGGGGTATCTGTAGAAATCACAACAACTAATGGTAGTAGTTTTGATTATACTGTTGTTTATGGTAATGATGATGAATCTTGTCATAGATAAGGGGGTAATAAAAGATGAAAAAAATTACATGTGATGGTAATGAAGCTTGTGTGAGAGCTTCGTATTTATTTACTGAGGTGGCTGGTATTTATCCAATTACCCCTTCTAGTCCAATGCCTGAGTTGATCGATAGATGGACTATGAATTTAAAGAAGAATATCTTTGGAGAAGTACCTCAGGTTATAGAGATGCAAAGTGAAGCAGGGGCTATTGGTTTATGTCATGGAGTTTTGCAGTCTGGAATTTTAGCAACAACTTATACAGCTAGTCAAGGACTTCTTTTAATGATCCCTAATATGTATAAAATAGCAGGGCAAATGTTTCCTTTTGTTATGCATGTGGCAGCTCGTTCTTTAGCAACGCATGCACTTAGTATTTTTGGTGATCATCAAGATATTTATGCAACTCGCACTTCTGGTTTTTGTATGTTAGCATCTTCTTCTGTTCAAGATGCTTATAATTTAGCTTTAGTAAGTCATTTATCTAGTTTAGAATCTTCTTTGCCGTTTTTACATTTTTTTGATGGTTTTAGAACTAGTCATGAACTTAATAAAATTAATATTTTAGATGATGAAGAGATAAAAAAAATAGTGCCATATGATAAACTTGAAAGTTTTAGAAAAAGAGCTCTTAATAATGAAGAACCTATGACTAGAGGAACTAATCAAAATGGGGATATTTATTTTCAAGAAATGGAATCTAGAAATAAATTTTATGATCAAGTTGCAGATATTGTGGCGGATTATATGACAAAAATAGGTGAATTATCTTCAACTTATTATAAACCTTTTAATTATTATGGCAGTTTAAAAGCAAAAAAGGTAATTGTGGCAATGGGCTCAGTTTGTGAAACAATAAAAGAAGTTATCGATTATTTGAATGACGATATTGGTTTAATTGAGGTTCATTTGTATAGGCCTTTTAGTGATAAGTATTTATTGGATGTGTTACCACATACTGCTGAAAAAATAGCTGTTTTGGATAGAACTAAAGAAGCTGGCAGTGAAGGGGAACCTTTGTATTTGGATGTGGTGAGTGCTTTAAAAAACAAAAATGTTTATATATGCCATGGCCGTTATGGTTTATCTAGTAAGGATACTACTCCTGGTATGATAAAAGCTGTGTATGACATGCTTGATGATCCTAAAAATGAGTTTACAATTGGTATAGATGATGATGTAACACATTTATCTTTGCCTTATGAAAATATTAATGTTACAAATCATACAGAAGTTTTAGTTTATGGTTATGGTAGTGATGGCATGGTTAGTGCTTCTAAGTCATTGCTTGGTATTATTGCCGAAGATAAATATGTACAAGGGTATTTTGAGTATGATTCTAAAAAATCTGGTGGTGTTACGTGTAGTCATTTACGTTTTTCTGATAAGCCTATTCATTCTACTTATTTTGTTAGTAATCCGAAATTAGTGGTTATTTCTAAAGACACTTATTTGAATGTTTTTGATGCAATAACAAACCTTGTTTTTGGAGGGACTCTTTTGATAAATACATCTTTAGATGAAAATAGTTTACTGGATATTTTAAATCCTTATAAAAGGTTTTTAAAAGAGAAAAAAATTAAGGTTTATAAAATAGATGCCGATAAGATAGCTAGAGACCATCATTTGGGCCGTAAAATTAGTATGATTATGGAAAAAGCTATTTTTAAACTTTTGGGTTTTGATGATGTTGATAAAAAATTAGAAGAATATATTGTTAAAAAATTTGAAATTAAGAGTAAAGATATAGCATTTAATAATATCCAGGCATTACATGACGTTAGTTTGGAAGCTATTTTATTAGATGATATGGAAGAAAAATTAGAATTTCCTAGTAATAATATCTATGAGTCTTTAGCACATAGAAAAGGTAATAGTTTGAAGGTGTCTGATTTTATCGGTTTTGAAGATGGTTCTTTTGAGCATACAGAGCCTGAGATGCAAAATATTTCAGATTTTGTACCTAAGTGGATTAATGAGAATTGTATTCAATGTGCAATGTGTTCGCTAGTTTGTCCACATGGAGTTATTAGACCATTTTTACTTAACAAAGAAGAGTTTGATAAAGCTCCAGATTATGTTAAAGAAAAATGTAAGCCAGCAATAGGGGCTAAAGATTATTATTATATTATTGCTATTTCTGCTAAAAATTGTACGGGCTGTGGTGTTTGTATAAATACTTGCCCTGGTATGAGAGGTAATAAGGCATTGGCTTTTGCGAGCTTAAAAAATAGCCGTAATGATATGATTTTTGATTATTTGGTTGATAATGTTAGTCCTAAGGATAATTTTAAAAAAGGGACAATTAAAGGTAGTCAATTACAAAAACCTAAGTTTGCTTTTCATGGGGCATGTGCAGGCTGTGGGGAAACGGCTTATATTAAGTTGTTGACTCAGCTTTCTGATGATAATTTAGTGATTGCTAATGCGACAGGTTGTTCATCTATTTATGGAGGGGAATTACCTAATGCCCCTTATAGTGTGCCATGGGTTAATAGTTTATTTGAAGATAATGCTGAGTTTGGATATGGCATTTTAATGGGATTTGAGAATGGTAAGAATATGGTTAGAAATTATATGCTAAAACATAAAAATGATTTGTTTGAAAAATGGCTTAATAATTCTAATGATTATGAGATTACCAAAGAAATTTATGAAAAGATAGATTATAATAAACATCCTAGATTAAAAGAACTTAAAAATTATATTGTTGCTAAAAATGTATGGGCTATTGGTGGTGATGGATGGGCTTATGACATTGGTTTTGGTGGAATCGATCATGTATTATCTAGTGGAGCTAATATCAATATATTAGTTTTAGATACTGAGGTTTATTCTAATACTGGTGGACAAGTTTCTAAAGCAACACCAATTGGTATGGTAGCTGAGTTTGCTGTTTCTGGTAAAAAGAATTATAAAAAAGATTTAGCTAGAATAGCTATGGCTTATCCAAATGTGTATGTAGCTCAAGTTTCTCTAGGTGCTAATATGATGCAGACGATTAGGGCTTTTAATGAAGCTATGAATCATAAAGGTCCATCAATTATTATAGCTTATTGTCCTTGTATTTCTCATGGAAATAAGAATGGTATGGGCTGTTCAGTGGAAGAAGAGGCATTAGCAACTAAATGTGGTTATTTTCCAATATTTAGGTATGATGGATTTAGTGAAACATTTAATTTAGATAGTCCAAATCCAGATTTTGATTTATATGATAAGTTTTTAAATAGTCAAACAAGATATAGTATGCTTAAAACAGTAAATCCTTCTATGGCCGAACAGTTGCTTAAAATTAATAAAGAAGCTTCTATAAAAAGGTTTGATTATTATAAGAGTTTAGTTAATAAAGACAAGTGATTTATCAAAAATATTACTTGTTTTTTGATAAAATGGTAGAGGAGTAATTTTAAATTTTTAAAGCTTTTTTAACATGGATGTATTGGTGAATAGTTACAATTATGATATTTATACCAGTTGCCCATACTAGTGCCCATAGACCAATATGTGAGAAGCATAGTATTAATAAAGCGATTGTTCTAATGATAGTACCTATTAAAGTTCCATGCATGGCTTCTTTAGCTTTACCCATAGCTTGTAATGATGCGGTTAAAGGAGCTTGAATATAATGCATTAAAGCAATAGGTGCTAAAATTTTAATATAATCAATACCTACGGTAGTGTCATATATTATTTTCATAGGAATTTGAGGAAGTAATTCAAAAATAATAGTAGCCGGTATACCTATTAATAGAGAAATGAATATAGCAAATTTTATTTTATTCCAAACATATTGATAATGTTTTTGACTGTGAGCTTTGGATATGTTTGGAATTAAGGCTTGAGAAATTGCTCCAGTAAAGAAGGATGGTAATAGTATTAATGGCATTACATAGCCGTTAATAATACCATATTCGTTGACAATAAAATTATTAGAATAACCACTTTTGATTAGACCATAAGTCAATATGATAGGTTCTAAAAAAGCTCCTATTGAACCAATTATTCTACTCATGGTAGTAGGAATTCCAATAGAAAAAACATCTTTAATATTGTTTTTGTTAGGCTTTAAATCTTTTTTTGTTATTTTGAAGTTTTTGGGAACGAAGAAAAATAAAACGAAGATTGATGTGAGTTCACTGATAACATTGGTTAATACTATGAAGGCAACTGCATATTCTAGTCCAAATTTTATAAAAATAGGAATGCCAATTATAATAGCTATTAGTCTGACTATGTCTTCTGTAACATTGGATAAGACGTGTGGTAACATTTTTTGTTTTCCGAAGAAATATCCTCTTAGAATGCTGGAAATGCTTATAAATGGCAAGACAAATCCTATACAGATGATTGCCCAATAACATCTATCTTCATTTAGTAAATTATGTGATATATATCCAGCGGTGAGAAACAACAATATAATAATGATAATATTTAAAGCAAGTGATATTGGGATGACCGAAAATACTAAATTTTTGTTGTTTTTTGTATCTTCTGCTACTAATTTACTTATAGCGACTGGAAATCCTAAACTAGCTAGAGCCATTAACATAACAAAGGTAGGCGATATTAACATGTATATTCCCATGCCTTCAGTACCAATTAGTCTAGCTAAAACAATTTTAATAAACATACTAATAATTTTAGTGATAAATCCACCAATTAATAATAATATTACTGATTTTAAAAAAACATTTTTTTTCATATTAGAATATATGCTTTTTAATATTAGTAATTGCATATGTAAAAGATAAGTGTTAGTAAATATGGAGTTTGGCATATAAAAAATAGAGCGTTATGCTCTATTTTTGATTAAGTTTTTAGCTTTGTCAACATCTTGTTTAATGGTTTGTCTATTTTGATAATCCATAGTTGGATTTTCTTTTAATGTTTGTAAATATAATTCATAAAGTGTTTCATATTCTTCTAAAGTAAGCGAAATAATATCACTATTTAGATTGATCTCTTCATAATTTTCAATGCCATTTTTAGTTACAATAACAGGACAGTTATTGGTATATAGAAAAGTTAAATTAGAAGAAACGTTGATTGACTGTCCACTATTTTTATATATTATTTGTGGTTTGTTACTATGACTACTTCCGTACATATATTCTTCTTCTTTTTCTTCTTTAGTTTTTTTACCTTTAACTGTTATATCAATACTTATGGGTGAAGTAATATTAGTATTATTGCCTGATATAATGGATAAATCGAAAAAATTAGGGACAGCTACTACTGGTAAAGTTGCTTTCCCAATAATATGTAATTCTTGTTCACCAAAAACGTAATATTCATTTTCGGTGTTTTCATTTTTAATTTTTATTTGAAACATAAGTCATCTCCTTTGGGTTTTTAATAATAACACTTTTTTTAGAAAAATGCAAATGAAAATTTGGACAGGCTACTTTAAAAATGATAAAATTTAATATATAATGGTATTTATAAGGAGCTGAGAGTTATGAATTTAGAATTTAATTCTTTGGAAGAACTTTATAATCGCTTAAGACCTGCACTTAATGCGAAAATGAGTGAACTTAAAGTTAATGGGTATGGATATTTAAAAAATGAAGATATATGGAATTATTTGAAAGAAAAAAAGTGGAAAAATAGTCATGATTTAATGCTTAGTGATATGGTTAGTGATATTTTAAATACTGATAATGTATTGATAGATGATTATTTTAAAGAAAAAATTAATGAAAAAAACCGAAAATTATATTTAGATATTTAAGAAGGTGATTACATGGGTAAACATCAAAAAGATTTGACGATAGAAAAACTTATGAAAAAAATAAAATCTTATATTACTGATAGTGATGAACTTAATGTGATAGAGGAGGCTTATAATTTTGCTTCTATTAAACATTTTGGGCAAAAACGTTTAACTGGGGAAGATTATATAATTCATCCTTTAAATGTCGCATATATTTTAACAAGAATAAGTGCGGATTATGAAACTTTATCGGCTGCATTATTACATGATGTGGTGGAAGATTGTAATGTTTCTATAGAGGAAATAGAAGAAAAGTTTGGTCATAATATTTCTATTTTAGTAGATGGAGTTACAAAAATTAATAAACTTAATTTATCTGGAACTACTGAAGCTTTAATTAATAATCAAAGAAAGATATTGGTTGGATTATCTGAAGATGTTAGAGTCATTATTATTAAATTAGCGGATAGACTTAATAATATGCAGACTTTATTTGTTCATAGCGAGAAAAAACAAAAAGCTACTGCTAGAGAAACTTTGGATATTTTAACACCTATTGCTGATAGGCTGGGTATTAATAGTATTAAGCAAGATTTAGAAGAATATTGTTTACGCTATTTAAAGCCTTTAGAGTATTATGATATAGTTGAAAAGTTAAATGCGACTAAGGCCGAAAGAGATAATAGTGTAGCTAAGATGATTGAAAATGTATCAGATCTTTTAAATAAACATGATATTAAGCATGAAATTAAAGGTCGGTCTAAAAGCATTTATAGTATTTATAAAAAATTAGAAAAGGGTAAAAGGTTTAGTGATATTTATGATTTGCTGGCTTTAAGAATTTTAGTTGATACGGAGCAAGATTGTTATCAAGCTTTAGGAATTATTCATTCTAAATTTAGACCAAAGCCAAAAAGATTTAAAGATTATATTGCAATGCCTAAAACAAATATGTATCAATCTTTACATACTACTGTTTTTGGAGTAGATGGGCAGTTATATGAGATTCAAATTAGAACTTATGAAATGGATAGAGTTGCAGAATATGGTATTGCTTCGCACTGGTCTTATAAGGAAAAAGGGTCTGTTAAAGCAGTTATGCAAAATGAAATGGAACAAAAATTACAGTTTTTTAGAGCCATTATGGATTTAAAACGGGAGCAAGACAATCCGGCTGATTTTGTTAATACAGTTAAGCAAGAAGTTTTTCAAAATACAATTTATGTTTTCACTCCTTTAGGTGATGTGATAGAGTTACCTAGTGGGTCAACACCAATTGATTTTGCTTATAAGGTTCATTCTAATGTAGGAGATAAGGCTACAGGGGCTATTGTAAATTCACAAATTGTACCTTTAGATTATGAGTTAAAAAGTGATGATATTGTTAAGATAATTACAAATAATAACTCAGTTGGTCCTAGTAGAGAGTGGCTTAATATTGTAAAAACTACTCAAGCAAAGAATAAGATTAAAGCGTTTTTTAATAGGGTTAATAAGGAAGAAAACATTAAAAAAGGTGAAGATATTTTAAGTAAAGAATTAAGGCGTCAGAAGATAAGTAATGATGAGTTTTTTGCTGATGAAAAGTTAAAAAAATTATTTGCTGATTTAAAATTTAATTCATTAAATGAACTTTATGGTAACTTGGGTAGTGGTAAAATTTCGATTACTTCTGTAATGGATACTTATCTAAAAAAAGAAGTATCTAAAGAAGACAAAATTTTAGAAAAAGCTACCAAAGGCAGTCAAAAACAAAATGCTAGTAATAGTTTAGTTGGGGTAGCTGGTATAGATGATATTAAAATTAATTTAGCTTCATGCTGTAATCCGGTGCCAGGTGATAGAATAGTAGGTTATATTACTAAAGGTTATGGGGTTACAGTTCATAGGATGGTTTGTCCAAATGTAGCTAGTTTAGATGAAAGGTTAATTGAGGTTAATTGGAATACTGATAGTAGTAAATTACCTACGAATATTTTAGTTCGGTCAAGTAGTGATAATAGTTCTTTGATCAATATTATTTCAAAAGCAGCTAATAATGATATACCAGTGAGAAGATTTAATAGTCATAAATCAAAAGAAGATGAAGCTATTGAGATGACGGTTTTAGTTGATAATAAAGAGCAACTTATAAAGTTAATGAATGATATTAAGATGATAAGTGAGGTTACAGATGTGGAGAGATTAATAAAATGAGAATACTTGTTCAAAGAAGTTTAAACTCGAAAGTATCTGTAGGTGATGATGTTACTGGAAAAATATCTAAAGGATTGGTTGTTTTTGTTGGTTTTACTTATAATGATACGATACAGGAAATAGATTATTTAATTAATAAGTTGTTGCACTTGCGTATTTTTGATGATGAAAATGGAGTGATGAATAAATCTATTTTAGATATTGCTGGTGAAATTTTGAGTGTTTCTCAATTTACGCTTTATGCCGACACAAAAAAAGGAAATAGACCAAGCTATGTTAAAGCTTTAGATAGTATAAATGCTTCAAAATTATATAAAATATTTAATGAAAGGTTAAGTCAATATGTTCATGTGGAAACAGGGATATTTGGGGCAGAGATGCTTGTGGATATTCAAAATGATGGACCGGTAACAATTCTTTTGGAAAAGGAGAGGGCAGATGATTAAAAATAGATTAGATTTCAAGCTTATAAATGTTGTTTTGTTAGTACTAACAGTTTATTTAGTTTATCAAGCTAGAGATTTTTGGTTTGGAACTATAAGTTTACTTTTTAATATTATACTTCCATTTTTAATTGCTTTTGCTATAGCTTATGCTTTTTATCCAATTGTTAAAAAATTAATAGACAAAGGATTACCTAAGGCTTTAGCTATGTTGATAGTAGTTGGTGGAGCTTTTGGATTTATTTGTTTAATTTTAGCTTTAATAACACCAACTATTATGAGTCAAATGACTAGTTTGTTTAATGGAATTATTTCTTTTTTAAGAGAATTGTCATATGATTATAATATAGATTTTAAAGATGTTCAAAATACTTTGTCAGCTGGTTTTAATGAGACTTTGGAAAAACTGGGAACTTATATTTCTAATGGAGCTTTAAGTTTTATAGGAGTTTCAATTGATTATATTTCTAAGATATTTATTATATTAGCTTCTTTTGTTTACTTTTTAGTTGATATGGATAAAATTAGAAATTTTGTAAAAGAATATTTAAGTCAAAGATCAAAGAAGCTTTATAATTATGTAGCAACTATTGATGATGAGATGAGAAAATATATTGTAGGATTTATGAAAATTGTTATTATTTCATTTTTTGAATATACAATTGTTTATATGTTAATAGGGCATCCTAATGCTTTAATGCTTGGAACTTTAGCAGCTTTAGGTAATTTGATTCCTTATTTTGGTGGTATTATTACTAATATTATTGCGGCGATTACGGCGTTTGTGATAAGTCCCGCATTATTTATTAAAACTTGTATTGTGTTTTTAGTGTTTTCTGCTGTTGATGGTTATATTATTAATCCGTTTGTATATGGCAATAGTAATAAAGTACATCCATTAGTGGTTATTATTTCTGTGTTTGCTGGTGGAATTTTATTTGGTGTTTTAGGTATTATTATTTCACTTCCAGTTGCCATTATTGCGATTGCTACTTTTAAGTATTTTAAAAAAGATATAGTCAGTATGAATAAAAAAAGAAAACATCATAAGGTACAAAAAAAGATTTAATCACATAAAATACTTTACAAGTATAAGAAAAATATGTTAATATGTGTGTGTAAATCGTTGAAGAAAGAATATTAAATATTTCCTCATATAAAGCGAGCTTGGTTGGTGGAAGCAAGTTATGATAGTATTTAATTCCTACTTTTTGAGAGAAATGAAAACATTTCCGGGTAAAACCGTTATCTTGTAATTAAGTTAATAAAAGGATGGTACCGTGCTTATGCACTCCTATGGTTCATTCTTTTTTTGTTAGGAGGTTTATATGAAGTTAAGTAATTGTTTTTTCTATACTATAAGAGATGATATTAAAGATGAAGATAGTAAAAGTGGTAATTTATTAGTCAGAAGTGGTATGGTGAAGAAAGAGGCTAGTGGAGTCTATATGTTTATGCCTATGGGACTTAGAGTTAAACGAAAAATAGAAAATATTATTAGAGAAGAGATGGATAAAGCAGGTGCTAATGAGGTTTTAATGCCGGCTTTAATTCCTAGTGAGATTTTTCAAAAGTCGAATAGATATGATTCTTTCGGACCTGATATGTTTAAGTTGAATGATAGAAATGAAAGGGAATTTTGTTTAGGACCTACTCATGAAGAATTATTTGTTATGGCAGCTAAAGAAAAAATTAAATCATATAGAGATTTACCATTTAATATTTATCAAATTCAAGATAAATTTAGAGATGAAGCAAGGCCTCGTTTTGGACTTATCAGGACGAGAGAGTTTACTATGAAAGATGCTTATAGTTTTGATACTAATAAAGAAACTGGTGAGATTAGTTATCAAAAAATGGTAGAAGCTTATAAAAATTCTTTTGACAGAATGGGTATAGATTATAGAATAGTTAGAGCTGATACTGGTGTTATGGGTGGAGATTTATCTGAGGAGTTTCAAGCAGTTACGGATATTGGCGAAGATGTTTTAGTAATGTGTGATAGTTGTTCGTTTGGCTCTAATATTGAAGTGGCTCCGGTTAAAGCTATGGAAGTTGCAAAAGAAGAGAAGAAGAAAATGGAATTGGTGGAAACACCAGGGGTTAAGTCAATCGAAGATGTTGTAAAATTTTTAAAGGTCGATATTAATAAAACTGTTAAAACTTTAGTATATAGTGCTGATGGAGAAATTATTTTAGCTTTGGTTAAAGGGGATCGAGAGTTAAATGATACAAAATTAAGTAAATTATTAGGTGTTAGTAATTTAGAGTTAGCTAGTGAAGAGGAATTGAAGAAGATTGTTGATGCAGGATTTGGCTCTTTAGGACCTATTGAAATTGATGCAAAAATAATTATGGATAATGAAGTAGCTAATATGAGTAATTTTGTTTGTGGTGCTAATAAGGATGGTTATCATTATATCAATGTTAATGTTGATGATTTTAAGGTGTATAAACAAGGGGATATTGTCAATATTCGTGAAGGAGATAGTTGTCCGCATTGTTCTGGTAAAATTTATTTTAAAAAGGGTATTGAAATAGGTAATACATTTAAGCTTGGAACAAAGTATTCTGAGGCTTTGGATTTAAATTACTTAGATGAAAAAAATCAATTAAAGCCAGTTTATATGGGATGTTATGGTATTGGGGTTGCTAGATGCATGGCGGCTATTGCTGAACAGATGTCAGATGAGTATGGCTTGGTTTGGCCAGCTTCTATAGCTCCTTTTCAAGTATGTATTACAGTTATCAATGTTAAAGATGAAATTCAAATGAATGTTGCTGATGAGCTTTATGATGAATTGAAAGAAGAAGGTATTGAAGTTTTATTAGATGATAGGGATGAAAGGGCTGGAGTTAAATTTAAAGACGCAGAGCTTATTGGTATTCCTTATAGAATTACAGTTGGTAAGAAAGCTAATGACGGTATTTTAGAATTAAAATCTCGTAATGGAGATATCAACATGGAGATTTTAAAGGATAAAATAATTGATGAAATTAAAAGTTGTTTATAATATTTTTTAAAAAATGACATTATATTTAAGTCGTTTTTTTTATACTGTTTTTGGTGGGGATATGACAGTATATATTGATGGACTTTTATTTTTAAATTTTTATTTGGATGTTGTATTATTGCTTACTGTAGTGGTTGTTTTAAAACGAAATGTTAAAATTTGTAGGGTTATTTTAGGGGCATTTATTGGAAGTTTAACTATTTTAGTTTTGTTTTTAAAAATATCATCTGTGGAACTTTTTTTTATTAAAGTTTATTTGAGTTTTATTATGTGTTTGGTATGTTTTGGTTATAAGAATTTGAAGACATTTTTAACAGAGGTTTTAATGCTTTATATTGTGAGTATTTTACTTGGTGGTTTTTTGTATTTTTTAAATATTACTTTTTCTTACAAAAATAATGGAATTTTATTTTTTAATGATGGTTTAAGCGTGAATGTTTTGTTTTTGATAATAGTTTCACCGATTATTCTTTATCTATATATTAAACAAGTTAAAATGTTTAAAGAAAAAATAGCTTTTACTTTTAAAACTAATATTTATATTGGGAAGCAAATTTTAAATTTAACTGGTTATTTGGATAGTGGTAATGTTTTGAGTTATCAAAATAAACCAGTTATTTTAACTAATATCGATAATACTTTTAGAAATAAAAAAATATATATTCCATATATTGCCATAGGTGGTAGTGGTCTTTTAGAATGTATTAAGGTTAGAAAGGTGGAGGTGATAGGGCTTGGGGTTTTTGAAAATATTTATTTAGGTTTTAATAAAGATTTTAAGTTGGCAGGTGCTGAAGTACTTTTAAATGGGATGATGAAAGGGGAATAAAGAATGATAAAAAAAATAATTTATTTAGTTAAGAGATTTTTTGAAAATGATAGTATATTTTTTATTGGAAGTGCGGATAAGCTTCCGGCACCACTTTCTAAAGAAGAAGAGGTTGAATATGTATTAATGTCTATGAATGGTGATAAAAAAGCTCGAAGTAAATTGATAGAACACAATTTAAGATTAGTTGTTTTTTTGGCTAAAAAATATGAAAATACAGGTGTTGATTTAGAAGATTTAGTTAGTATTGGAAGTGTTGGTTTAATAAAAGGTGTTAATACATATAAACTGGATAAAAATATAAAGCTGGCTACTTATGCTTCTAGGTGTATTGATAACGAAATTTTAATGTTTTTAAGGAAGAATAAAAGAAGGAGAGGAGAGATCAGCTTTGAAGATAATCTTAGTTTTGATTCGGAAGGCAATGAGTTACATTTAGAGGATATTTTGGGAACCGATAGTGATATAGTAACTAGAGGATTAGAGGAAGAGACTAATAAAAAAATGCTTTATGGTGAAATTGAAAAACTCAACGATAGGGATAAGAAAATAATGGTTTTAAGGTATGGACTTTATAATAGTAATGAAATGACTCAAAAAGATGTCGCGGAATTATTGGGAATTAGTCAATCTTATATTTCTAGAATAGAGAAGAAAGTGATTAGAAAATTAAAGTTGCTGGATAAAAATTAGTGTTTATGAATAATTATATAAGGGATACTATCATATTCTAATTATGGAGGGGTAGAATATGAAAGTATGTGTTTATGCGATATGTAAGAATGAAGAAGCTTTTATAGAAAGGTGGTATAATTCAGTTAAAGAAGCGGATAAGGTGTTTGTGCTTGATACAGGATCTACTGATAATAGTTATGAGATTTTAAAAAAACTTGGGGTAATAGTAAAAAAAGAAGTTATTGATCCTTGGCGATTTGATGTGGCGAGAAACAAGTCTTTGGATATGGTTGATGAGGATACGGATATATGTGTATGTACCGATATAGATGAAGTTTTTGAAAAAGGTTGGAGAGATAAATTAGAAAAAATCTGGGTTAAGGGAACAACTAGAGCTAGTTATACTTTTAACTGGAGTTTAGATAAAAATAATAATCCGATTGTCAGTTTTTATTCTGATAAAATTCATTCAAGATATGGTTATAAATGGGTAAGACCGGTACATGAAGTTTTAAGTTATGATGGAGTTGAAAAAAGAGTTTTGGATGAGAGTATTGTTTTAAATCATTATCCTGATAGAAATAAATCTCGAGGAAGTTATTTGCCTTTATTGGAATTATCGGTAAAAGAAGATCCTTTAGATGATAGAAATATGCATTATTTAGGTAGAGAATATATGTATTATGAAAGATGGAATGAGGCTATTGATACATTAGAAAAACATTTGAATTTGGAAAGTGCTACTTGGAAAGATGAAAGGTGTGCTTCTATGAGGTTTATTGGTCGTTGTTATAAACATTTAAATCGGCCAGTGGAGGCTGAACTGTGGTATCAAAAAGCTTTGTTAGAAGCTCCTCATTTAAAAGAAGCTTATACAGAACTTGCTATTTTTTACTATGAGAATAAAGAATATAGTAAAGCGATTAATCTTTTTAATAAAGCTTTAGAAATAAAAAAAGGTTATAAGACATATATTACAGAATGGTTTAGTACAAATTTTAGTATATATGATTTTTTATCATTATGTTATTTTGATTTAGGGGACTATGAGAAAGCTTTAGAATATGTGAATAAAGCTTTAAAAATAAATGAAGATGAGCGAATAGTAAAAAATAAAGAGATTATTTTAGAAAAATGTAAAGAAGACGTTTAGTGTGTAAAAAAACTTTTAAAGCCTATAAAAATCCTATATAATATTAATAGGAGGTAAAAGGGTATGGCTAAAAAAGCTTATAAGGTAGTTAATTGGGATTTTTGTCTATCTTTAATTTTGATCACTCTAGGTGCGGTTATGTCAGCTATTGCTCTTGAACTTATTTTAATTCCCAATTCAATGATAGATGGTGGCATGAATGGTGTTTCAATTATTATAAATACATTATTCGGTGGTTCACTGGGTATAATTATATTTTTGGTTAATTTACCATTTTTGATTTTGGGCTATAAACAGCTTGGTAAGAAATTTGTCTTTAAAGCTGGGTATGGAATGATATTATTTAGTGTTTTATTAGAGGTTTTAGGTAGTTATACACCTTTGATTGAAGATACTTTGTTAGCTACAGTTTATGGAGGCATTTTACTTGGTGTTGGATGCGGCCTTATTATTAAAGAAGGTGGCTGTCTAGATGGTACGGAAATAATAGCTATTTTAATTAATAGGAAAAAAAGTATTTCTGTTGGTCAAGTAGTATTTTGTTTTAATGTAGTTATTTATGGTGTTGCAATTTTTGTGTTAGGAGCGGAAAGAGCTTTATATTCTTTACTTACTTATTTTGTATCTTATAAAGTTATAGATATGGTATCTGATGGTCTTAATAGTGCGAAAGCTGCCTTTATTATCACTAATGATGGAGAAGAAATTGCTGGTGCAATCCTTAAAAAGCTTGGAAGAACAGTAACAGTTTTATCTGGAGAAGGAATTGTTTCTCATGGTGATAAAAAAGTTCTTTATACAGTTATTACTAGATTTGAGGTATCTATTTTAAGAGATATTTTGGACGAAGCTTCAACTTCTTCTTTTGTTACGGTGTTTGATGTGTCAGAAATAATAGGTGATCATATTAAAAATAAACCTATTGAAAAAATTATAGAAAATCGTCAAACTTTATGACGGTTTTTATGTACTATAATGAAGAAAGTTAAAGATTTAAATTTAGAAGTGATATAATATTTAATAGGTGATATTAGTGTTTAAGATAATTAAAAGTTATTTGGATAAAAATTTATTTTATGTATCAGTGATTGTTAGTGGTTTAACTAGTGGTTTGATAGGTGTTTTTTATACACTTTATAAAGATAAGTTGTTTGAATTGACGACTGATAATTTTTTAGAAGGAACTGGTGTTTTAGGAGCCTATATAACTTCTTCAACTGGTAGACCTAGTGAGACTAATTATTTTTTGATTGGACTTGTAATCTCTATTTTATTTTTCTTTATTATTTCTTTTATCATTAGTAAATTTTTGAAAAAAAAGTATACTTTAATTTTTAATTTATTGTCTTTATTAAATGTGGTTTTATTAATTGGATTAGTGTTAAACTGTTTATTTATTAATTTATCTTTAACTATAGTTTATATTTTTATTGGGTTATTTATTTTTGCTTATTTATTTTTATTTTATAAAGTTTTTAAAGAAATTTTCAATTTATCAAATAAGGAAATAGCAATCTTATTTTCTATGTTGTTGATTCCTTTTATTATAATTTTAATAGTTCTTAAACTTTTTGTTTAAATGATTTTCTTTTTACCCATTATAAGGGTGAAAGGATTGATATTTATGGCTAAACATAAAGTTGAAATAGCAAACGTTAATACGGCAAGTATTAAGGTGTTATCTTTAGAAGAGATGTTAGAACTTTTTAATAGATATCATAATGGTGATGAACAAGCTAAAGAGGAACTTATTAAAGGTAATTTAAAATTAGTATTATCGGTTTTAAAGAGTTTTTCAGGAAGAACTTTGGATTTAGATGATTTGTTTCAAGTCGGAGTAATTGGACTTATTAAAGCCATTGATAATTTTGATTTGACGCATCAGGTACGTTTTAGTACATATGCGGTTCCAATGATAATAGGGGAGATTAAAAGATATTTAAGGGATAATAGTAGTCTTAGAATATCTAGAAGTATTAAGGATTTGGCTTATAAAGCCATGAAAATGAAAGATGAGTTAACTTTTTTAAATAATAAAGAACCAACAACTTTTGAAATAGCTGAAAGATTGCATATTTCAGAGTGGGAAGTTATTCAAGCTTTAAATTCACTTAAAGATACTGTTAGTATGTTTGAACCCATTTATAATGATGGTGGAGATGTTATTTACTTATCTGATCAGTTATCAAATGATGATGATGTATATGATTTAGAAACAAAAATTTCTTTGAAAAATGCTTTGAATAAAATTAAAGATAAAGAAAAATATATTATTTTAGAAAGGTATATGATGGGAAGGACTCAGACAGAATTAGCTGAAGAGATAGGTATAAGCCAAGCTCAGATATCAAGGCTTGAGAAAAATGGTTTAGCTAAAATAAAAAAATTAATTAAATAAAATATATTTTTAATATGGTAAAATAAAAGTAATAAAAATTTGATTTGCTATATTTTCCCATTTGTTTGAATATTATTGGTTAAGGTTGGTGATGTATATGAAAAAACCAGTTATTGGGATTTTAGCTCCTAGGAGATTTGATAAAAAAGACCCTTTTGAGTGTCAAACTAGATTTGTCGATAATTTTCCAAAAAGAATAATAGAAGCAGGTGGTATTCCTTTTGGGTTACTTTTTCCTGATGAGAATTTTAATGAAGAGGAAATGAAGTTATGTGATGGTTTAGTTATTCAAGGAGGTCCTCATTTAGGAAGTTCTCATTTATGCGCACTTCATTATGCTTGTATTCATAAAATCCCAGTTTTAGGTGTTTGTTTGGGTATGCAGACAATGGTAGGTTATGAATGGTTTAGACAAAATAATAAAACTATTAATTATAAAATTATAGCTGAAAATTTTAATTATAATGATGAAAAATATTATTTATATGATAAAAAAGGTCATAATAATTTAGATCCTTTTATTATTGATCAAATTGACAAGACTAAGCATAAGGTGTTTATAGATAGTGAATCTATAATTTATGATATTTATCAAAAAAATGTGTTGAGTGTACCATCACTTCATAATTCAATGGTTAAAGAAGAACTTTTAAACAAAGAAAGTGCTTTGTTTAAAGTTACGGGTTTTTCTGAAGATGGAGTTATAGAAGTTTTAGAAAGTAAAAGTGATTGGTGGTGTGTTGGGGTACAATTTCATCCTGAGTTAGAAAATGAAAATTTGAAACTATTTAAAGAATTGGTAAGAAAAAGTATTAAAGAGTAAAGTTGACGCAGTATTATAATATGATTTATAATAATTTTGGAAGAGGTGTGTTTGTTGGAAAAAGGACAATATCTAGGAATTATTACTGAAGAAGAATATAAGTTAATTAGTGAGCTTGTTAAGAATGGTAAATTACAAGAGTATCGTTATTTGGTAGAAATGTTTGATAAGGAAAAAGGTGAACTTGCAGATATGATGGATAGGACACCAAATGATGTTTATAATGCAATTATAGATGATTATTTGAAGACGGTTAAAGGTATTAGTATGCTTGTACCTGGACTTTCTACAGGTATTAAAGATGCTAAAAGTGGGGTGTCTATTTATACTTATGATGGTAAGACTGCAGAAAATGGTCAAAATGTAGATGAAAATACTAGATTTGATTTAGCAAGTTTAACTAAATTATTTACTACAGTAGAGGCTTTAAAAAGGTCTGAAGAAGGGGAATTTGATTTAGATAAGTTAGTATCAGAATATAAAAATGGTAAATATAGTAATTTAAATATACCAGTAGCAAAGATGATTAAATTTTATTATGATTTAAGAACAGATGGTAGATTAGATGAAAGAGATGGAAATGTTTCGTTAGAGGAACTTCAAAGAAGATTAGCTGCTACTAGTGTTGTTAAAGATAAAACTTTTGTGTATAGTGATATTCCATTTATTATTTTAAAAGATATTTTACCTGAATCAGATGAATATTTTAAAAAGTACTTTAATGATGAGATGAATTTGTTACAAACTGGATATGACAGAAGTTTTGGCGTTTTGACTGGTATGAGGGAAAATGAAGAAATAAATGATCCAAAAGCTAGAATCATGAATAGGTATAGTTTGAATCCAGGACATGCCGGTATTTTTAGTACTTCTAAGGATCTAGTTAAAATGTTTGATGCTTTGAATAAAGGTTTTTTATCTAATGATTCTATTACTAAGATGATAACTCCAGCTTTAAATACACCTATTTTATTAAATCCAGATGGTACGATTATGTATAAGAAAAATAAAGATGGATATACGACTGGGGTCCAAAATGTTAATAGGGCTATGGCTGTTTATTATAAACATCCAGAAGGTATTAGAACAAATGAAATGGCTAATGTTATGAGTGATGAATCTTTTGCTATGACTGGTTTTACAGGTACTTGGGCAACGTTTGATTTAAAAAATGAATTAACGGCTAATATTTTAGCTAACCCACTTTCTTTAGAGTCTGAAAGGGATATTGTTATTGATAATAAAAAATTTAATATTGTCGATTGTGGAAAGAAATTTAAAGATGGAACTAAGTTTAAAGTGGCGGGTAAAACTTCTAAAGTGTTAGATGATGAGAACAAGGTTATTTCTAGTGTGCCTTTTACAAGAATTACTAATACTTTAAAAGAAGAAGCTATTTATACTTTACTTAAACTTAGACTTGCTAAAAATGTTTTAATGCGTAAAGCAGAGATTGAACAGAGTGGAGTTTTAAAATCTGCAGTTTCTGAAAGTTTTGAAACAGAAAAAATTAGGAAATGATACATTTTCTTTTTTTGTTTGGAATATATTTTATTGGGTGGTAGTATGATGCTTTCTGATTTACAAAACAAAGATATTATAAATGTTTTTGATGGGAAGAAAGTTGGTTCGATAATTGATGTTAGTTTAGATAAAGAAGGTAAGATTATAGAAATGAATGTACAAAGAAGAAGGTTGTTTTTTTTCATTGGTGCTACTGTTAAAATTAAATGGTCGCAGATTGACAAGATTGGCAAAGATGTTATACTAGTAAATGTGAATACTTAGGAGGTATTTATGAAGATACTGTTACATACCGGGAAATTTAAAGATGTTGAGAAAAGTGGAGTTGGAAGGGCTATTGTTCATCAAATGAAAGCTTTAGATTTAGTTCATGTGCCTTATACTACTGATCCTAATGATGACTTTGATATAGTTCATATTAATACCATTTTTCCAGAATCGCTAATGTTAGCTAAAAGATGTAAACAGATGGGTAAAAAGGTGATTTTTCATGCCCATTCTACAGAAGAGGATTTTCGTAATTCATTTAAACTTTCAAACGGTGTTTCACCACTTTTTCGTCAATGGTTAAAGCTCTGTTACGGGTCTGCAGATTTATTGATTACACCAACAGAGTATTCTAAAAAAGTTTTAGAAAAGTATGATTTAGGTAAAGAAATTATTCCTATTTCTAATGGTATTGATTTGGAATTTTTTCGTGCTGATAAAGATAGTAGATATAGATTTAGAAAGGAATATGGGTTTTCTGACGAGGATAAAGTCATTATGGCAGTTGGGCTTTATATTGAAAGAAAAGGAATTTTAGAATTTTTGGAACTTGCTAAAAGAATGCCCAATTATAAATTTATTTGGTTTGGGTATACTAAGCCTTCACTTATTCCTCTTAAAATAAGTGAAGCAATAAAAAATAAAACAGATAATGTTTATTTTCCAGGGTATGTTGATAGTGCTTCTTTAAAAGACGCATATGCTGGGTGTGATTTATATATTTTTCCAACTAAAGAAGAAACGGAAGGAATTGTGTTATTAGAAGCTTTGGCTATGAAAACTAAAACATTAATTAGTGATATTCCTATTTATGACGATTGGCTTAAAGATGGGGTTAATGTTTATAAAGCTAAAAATATTGATGATTTTGAAATTAAAATAAAATCAATTTTAAATAATGAGTTACCAGATTTGACTTTAGAAGGGTATAAAGTAGCTAAAGAAAGAGATATTAAGAAGATCGGTTATAAATTAAAAAAAGTTTATGAATATGTGCTAGAAAAAGATTTGGTAAATAAGTAAAGTGATTTGAATTATAGAGTAGATCTTGCTATTAAGCGAGGTCTTTTGTTATACTTTAGATGGTGAAGAGTATGTTTAAAAAAATATTAGATAAAAGGAATTATATTATTTTGTTTATAATTTGTGTTTTGCTTATATGGATTATATTTTTTAATAAGAATGAATCTTATATGGAGACTTTTAGCTATTATGGGGAAAATATTACCTTTAGAGTTTATGATAAGGTGGATCATAAAAAATTAACTAAAGACATAAATAATATATATAAGAAGTATAAAAATGTTGATAATTTAAGTGGAAAATTAGATGAAGACGAACAAGCTTTAGTTGAATATGGCAAATTAATTTATTATAAAACTGATGGATATATTGATATTACAAGTGGCGAGTTACTTAGACATTTGGAAGATAAAGAGTATAAATTTAAAAGTGAGATAGAAAAGGTTAATATTGAAGATGATAAATTAGTTAATGAAATTGATTTTAATTTTGATAATATAATTGGTAGTTATGCAACGAATGAGGTTTTATATTATTTTAAACAAAATGATATATATAAATATATAGTAAATGAAAATGGAGATATAACGGTAGGAAAACATTATGATAATGGTAAATACAAGATTAGTATTAGTAATCCTAATACTGATGAAATATTAGAAATAGTAGAGTTAGAAGATAAATCGATTGCTACAAGAAATAATGTTAGTGAGTTTAAAAGTTATATGGTTAATCCCAAAACTGGAAAGAAAGAAAGTAAATATGATAGTGTAGTAGTGATTGCTAATGATAATTTAACTGCCAATATGCTTGTAAATAGTTTATATTTAATGAATGAAAAAGATGGAAGGGAGCTGGCTAAAAAATATAAAAGTGAAGTTTTATGGCTTGATGGTGATAAAATAATAAAAACTGAAGGGTTTGATAAATTTTGTAAAAATGATTGATAAAATGAGTTTTATGGGATATAATTAAAGCAGATAGAGAATACTTTATCTTAGAAAGGAGTGGGGTATATGTTTTGTCCAGAATGTGGTAAAAAGAATCAAGATGGAGCTCAGTTTTGCGAGTTTTGTGGAGCTAAAATAGCTGAGGAAAGTAAGGTGGTGTTACCAAAAACACCTAAAAAACCATTAAGTAAAAAGACTAAAATTATTATTGTTGTAGTGGTAGCTTTGGTAATTATATTAGGTGGAGGAGGTATAATTTTATCTAATAATTATACACCTTCAAAAGTAGCTGAGGATTATTTTGTAGCACTTATGAATGATGATACTAATAAACTTTATGATTATATTGATGTTCCTGATAGTGAGTTTACTAGTAAAAAAATTTTTAATGAAGTAATCGACACTAAAGAAAACGACGATTTAGTTAATTATCAAGTTGTAAGTGAAGAAAAATCTGCGGATGGGTTATCTGCACAAGTAAAAATAAGTTATACTTTGGAAGGACGTCAAACACCATTAAATGAAATTATTTATTTGGTGAAGGACAAAAAAAATAAGATGCTTATTTTTGATAATTGGAAAATTAGTCAAGGTAGTTCTTTAGTAGAAGAAGATTATGAAATAACAACATTCAAAGGTGCATCTTTGAAATTGGAAGGTGTGGAAGTATCTGAAAAATATAAAGAAGAAAGTGATAGTACGAGATATGATACTTATGTAATTCCTGCTATTTTTAAAGGAGAGTATGATGTTACTGTAACTTTGGAAAATGGTCTTACAACCGAAAGTACAATTGATGTTAGTGGTTATGGTTCAAGTATTAATACTTTAAAATTATCAGATAAAAATGAAAAAGCTTTAGAAGAGGCGGCTAAAGATTATGTTGGAAAATTGTATAAAGCGGCCATTGAAGGAAAAAACTTTAATGATATTAAGGGAGATTTCAATTATGATGGTGCGGATTTATCTGATTTAGAAGATGCTTATGAATCATTTGCTAGATCTATTAAAAATAATGAACTTAAAGAGTATACTTTAACTGATTTAAGTGTTGATAGATTATCAGTAGATGCAGATGGATGTTTAGAAATAACTGTTGATGTTGAATATAAATATACAGTTAAAGATTATTTTTCTGAAGAAAATATTTCAAAAAGTGATGACGATACAGCATATTTAACATTTGATTATGCTGATGGATTTAAACTTGTTGATTTTACAAGTTTAGCAACTTATTTTTCAAGATTTTAAGGAGGAGAATTAATGGCAAAATTTTGTATTCATTGTGGTAAACAATTAAATGAAGGAGAAGTATGTAGTTGTCAAGCTAATGTGCAAGGGCAATCAGAAAGCTTGGGAACGAGTTTTGTAGATGTTATAAAAGGTATGTTTGTTAAACCTGTTGATACTATTAAAACTTATAGTAATGATAAACACTTTAGTTTAGCTTTAATTTTATTAGGAATATTCAGCGTAGTGATATCTTTATTTGTTTTATCTTTTGTAAAAAATTTATCAGATGTGGCTACTAGTTCAATGGGTGGAATTTCACTTTATACTATGGGTGCTGTAGCTACACAGATACCATATTTAAAAATATTCTTTGTATGTTTAGTAGTAGCAGTTATATTTATCTTTGTTTATACAGGACTTTTATATTTGGTAAATTCTGTTATTTTTAAAGGTGATAAGAGTTTTAAAAAGGTCTTTGCTATGTATGGAGTAAATTCTGTTATTTTATCTATATCTTTACTTGTAGCTTCAATTTTTATGTTTGTAAATGTGGTTTTAGGTGTAGTGATTTTCTTACTTGGCTCTGTTTTAAATACTGTTTATATATTTAAAGGAATTGAAAATTTAGGGGTTACAGATGAGAATAAACACGGATATATTTATTTACTTACGACAGTATTTTATGGTGTACTATTATTTATATTATCATTTATATTTTCATAAGATAGGTTTGATCCTATCTTTTTTTGAATAAATTTGTTTAAAAAAACAATAATATTAATAGGCATTTTAAAATCTGTAAAAAAATGTCGATAAAGCCTTTGAAAAAAATTTAGTTTGTGGTACACTGTATATAGTGTATAAGCCTAGGAACAAATTTGCTTTGTTTTTTATTTCATTTTAGGCTTTTAGTATTTGGAGTGGATTGTATGAATATTTTATTTGAGATTGCTGATAGAGATTTAATTATAATAGGGATTATATTTTTGGCTATTTTAGTAGTGGCTACAATTATATTTAAGGTAGCTATTAAAGGTGATAGAGTAAAGCCAATTAGTGAAGATGAGCGTTTTGATAATGAGGATAATTTAGAAGAAGCTATGAAACAAAATGTGGATACTCAAGTAAACGATATGACTGATGAGCAAAAAAAAGCTAAAGAGGAATTGGAACGCGTTTATATGCAGATGAGTGCAGATTTAGATAAACAAGAAGAACAAAAAGATAATATTGATGAGTTTGAAAGAGAGCAAGAAGAAAATGCAATTATCAGTTATCAAGAATTGATGGCACAAGCAGAAAAATTAAAAAAACAAGCTGATCAATATGAAGCTCATGTTGAAAGCCAAGCGGATATGAAAGTACATGAAGCAATGAATACTTATAATGAACATGCTCATGTTGAAAGTGTTAAACCAATGAAAAAAGAAGAGTATCATGGATTTAAAAATTCTGATATTATTTCACCAATATATGGTATTCAAAAAGATACTAAAGAAAAAAGCTCCCCAAAATCACAAAGTAATGGTATAATAGGTAGAGCTTATGAAGAAATTAATACTGAAAGTGAAAAAGAAAACAACATTGATTTTTTAAATTCACTTAAAGAATTTAGAAGAAATTTATAAGCCGGATGGCTTTTTTTCTTTAGGGGGATAGTATATGAAATATAAAATTTTTACCTTAGGGTGCAAGGTTAATGAATACGAGAGCGAGGTAATGGCTAATTTATTAGAAAATCAGGGATATATTAAGTCAGATAATCCAGATATTTGTATTGTTAATACTTGCACTGTAACTAATACGGCTGATAGTAAATCTAAGAAGATAATTAGAAGGCTTAGGAAAGAATTTCCTAAAGCAATTTTAATTGTAGCTGGGTGTATGATTCAAAATAAAAAAGACAATCTGGATGTACCGGCGGACATTATAATTGGAAATAAACATAAAACAAAGATTATCGATTACATTAATGAGTTTAAGAATGAAAGAATTTATGCAGTTGAGGATATGAATAATGCGGATTTTGAAAATATGACGCTGAATAATTTTGATTTAACAAGAGCTTATATCAAAATTGAAGATGGGTGTGATAATTATTGCTCTTATTGTATTATTCCATATGTAAGGGGACATGTTAGAAGCAAAGGACATGAAAAGGTAATAGAAGAGGCAAAAACTTTGATTAAAAATGGTCATAAAGAGATTGTTTTGACAGGAATTCATACAGGACATTATCATGATGGCAATTATAGTTTTGCTGATTTATTGAAAGATTTAGTGAAGTTAGATGGTCTTAAAAGGCTTAGAATTTCGTCTATTGAAATTACCGAATTAAACAATGATGTTTTAGATGTTATTGAAAAAAGTGATGTACTGGTTAATCATATGCATATACCTTTGCAATCTGGAAGTGATGAGATTTTAAAAAAAATGAATAGAAAATATGATAAGGAATATTTTATTAAAAAAATTGCAAAAATCAAGGAAATTAAACCTGATATGAATATAACTACTGATATAATTGTCGGTTTTCCTAGTGAAAGTGATGAATTATTTGAAGAAAGCGTGGAGACTATAAAGGAAATTGGATTTTCAAAGTTACATGTGTTTCCATATTCTGATAGAGAAGGAACTATGGCTAGTAAAATGTCTAATAAAATTCCTGGTAATATAAAAAAAGAGAGGGTAAGAAAGCTTATAAAGTTGTCTGAGGCTTTAGAAATTAATTATATGAATAGGCATGTTGGAAAAGAGGTTATATTTATACCCGAGGTATATGAAAATGGTTATTTAATTGGACATACAGGAAATTATTTGTTGATTAAAGTTAAAGGAGAAAAAGCTTTATTAAATAAAGAAGTTAAAGTAAAGATTAGTAAAGTTGATTATCCATATTTACATGGAAGTATAAAAAATTTTGTATTAAATAAATAATTTTGTTATAATAGTAATAGAGGTGATATCATGAATGAATATCCAAATAGTGTAAGTAATAATATGGTAAATACTACTCCATTTAGAGATAATTTATCATCATACGAAGATGAATATAATATTCAAATATCTAATTTGCCAAGAACTGATTGTTCTTATAAAACGCAGAAAGGAACTAAATTGAAAACTCTTCTTATAGCTGGTGCTATTGTAGCAGCAACTTTAGGTGCTAGTGCTTATCAAAGTCATCTTCAATATCAAAGTATGATGGATAATACAGCTGTGGTGGAGGAAGTAGCAATGCCTGGAGGTGCAACTTTGCAAGTAACGAAAAACCCTCTTTATTCTTATATTGAAACTCCTGATGGTCAGCACGTAGCCGAATATAATGGTATGCGAGCAGAGGATTGGGCTAAAAGTTATGTTGAAGAAGCACAAACTAAAGGGAAACAGATGTAACCTTTAGTTTTTTATGTAGTGGGATTTGTTTTGTAAATGGTAAAAATTTACAAAATCCTATTTACAGGAACATATGTATGTGATATAGTGATCTTGATAAGGATAAAATATAAGGGCATACAAATATTAAAAATGCTCAAAGAGATTATTTAATGTGTTCTAACAATAATTTATGAAAGGAAAATGACTATGGAAAGTTATGTTAAAGGAAATTATCGCCGTAGTATTTTTAAGTCTGATAAAGGTTATGTTATTGGACTTTTTAAGGTGAGGGAAACTAATGATGAACTATTGAAGGAGTACGTCAATCATACTATAACTTTTACTGGTTATTTTCATGAACTTAATGAGGATGATACTTATATTTTATATGGTGAAGCGATAAATCATCCAAGATATGGTTTTCAGTTTCAAACTAATAGATATGAAAGATTAAGACCAACTGGTAAGGAAGCCGTGGTAGAATTTTTATCTAGTGATTTATTTCCAGGAGTTGGCGAAAAACTAGCGAAAAATATTGTGGATGTGTTAGGCGATAATGCTTTAGATAAGATTTTGGAAGATGAAAGTGCGCTTTATTTGGTGCCTAAACTTACTGAAAGTAAGATTAGAAAAATCATTAATGTGTTGAAAAAATATGAAGAAAGTCATCAGGTTATTGCAAAATTAATAGATTTAGGTTTTACAATGCGAGAAGCACTTAGTATTTATAATGAATATAAATCAAATACGATAAAAATTATTGATGAAAACATTTATCAAATTTCTTATAATTTGCCAGATATTTCGTTTTTAAAAATAGATAAAGTAGCTAATTTGCTTGATATAAATGGTGTGGATATTAGGAGAATAAAAGCGGGTACTTTATATGTTTTAAAAAAATTAGTTTATCAAAATGGAGATAGTTATTTAAGTAAAAGTGCTATTATTAGAAATGTGAATAGATTTTTAAATATTGATTATGATAATTATGATGAGATTTTAAAAGAACTTGCTGATTTGGGCTATTTGGTGATAGATGGTGAAGATTATTATTTGGAAGAGATTTGGAACGCAGAAGCAAATATTGTAGAAAGGTTATATGATTTAGCGGTAAAACCTTTATATAAATATAAAAAATTAGATGAATTACTTATGGAACTGGAAAAAATCAATAATATAAATTATAATGATGAACAAAAAAAAGCTATTATTAAAGCTTTAGAAAATAATATATTGATTATTACTGGCGGACCTGGAACTGGTAAAACAACGATTATTAAAGCTATTACAGAACTTTATCAGCATATTAATAAACTTGATTATGATAAATTTACAGAAAGATTAGCTTTGCTTGCTCCTACTGGCAGAGCGAGTAAAAGGATGAGTGAGTCTACTTTCTTGCCAGCATCAACTATTCATAGATTTTTAAAATGGAATAAAGATACTGGGGATTTTATGGTTAATGAAAATAATAAATCGAAAGTTGATTTAGTTATTGTTGATGAAGTTAGTATGATAGATATTAATTTATTCGATAGTTTGTTAAAGGGACTTAAAAGAAATGTAAAAATAATTTTGGTAGGTGATTATGATCAATTACCTAGTGTGGGTCCTGGGTGTTTGCTTAAAGATTTAATATGCAGTGGTATGATTGATGTTGTGCATTTAAACCATTTATATAGACAGGATGAAAATTCTTATATTACTTCTTTAGCTTATGAAATTAAAGATGGTCAACTTAGTGATAATTTTTTAAATTCGTATGATGATTATACATTTTTAAAATGTTCGGCCAATCATATTAAAAGTAATTTGATTAGGCTTTGTGAAAAAGTCATTAGTAAAGGTTATGATTATAAAAGATTACAAGTTTTGGCTCCTATGTATAAAGGTGAAAATGGTATTGATGCTTTAAATAAAGAACTGCAAGATGTTTTTAATCCGAAGACATTAGAAAAAAGAGAAATTAAATCCGGTAATGTTATTTTTAGAGAACATGATAAAATTTTACAGCTGGTGAATATGCCTGAGGAAAATGTGTTTAATGGTGATATTGGAATTATAAGATATATTAAATATGGAAATACAAGTAAAAGTAAAAAAGATGAAATTTATGTTGACTTTGATGGTAATTTGGTAAAGTATACGCCTAAAGATTTTTCAAAAATAAAACATGGTTTTATTATTAGTATTCATAAAAGTCAAGGTAGTGAGTTTGAGATGGTGATTATGCCAATGGCTCATTCATATAAGCGTATGCTTTATAAAAAGCTTGTTTATACAGGTGTAACGAGGGCTAAGAAAAAACTTATTTTAATAGGTGAGCCTGATGCGTTTGCTTCGTGTGTTTACAATAATAATGAATATATGAGAAATTCAAAATTTTTGGATAAAATTAGGTATAGATTTGAAAAAAGTTCTTAAAATATAAATGTATGTTATAAACATACAACATCATGTTTCTGACAAGTAGGTGATATAATGAATATGATAAAAAATGTTGCTTTAATGGCAATGGGTGGTGCAGTAACTTTGGCTTATCAGAAGTATAATAAGCCAGTTATGAAAGCTATGAAAAAAGCTTTTGGAAATGCTGCTCATCAAGCTGAAGAGCTGACGGATCAGTTAGATAATATGATGTAAAAAATAGCTCCGTTTTATAGGGGCTATTTTATTTTCTTTTGATATGATTTTAATTCTTTTGTTGTCTCTACACTTTCTTGGTATAATTCATTGAATTGTTGTAATTCTGGTTGGTATATTTGTAAAAATTTATCTAATATTTGTGGATCTGTAGGAGTTAGTAATGTAGCATTACTTTTTTTGATCCATTCAATTGCATTATTAGGCTGTACTAAAATATGACTTGGAATATTTTGCCAATTAGTATTTGAAAAATAATGCTGATTTGGACCTATTTTTCTAGTGATTGTATAGCGTGGATTATAATTGCTGTGTTCTTTAAATTCAAACATTTCGATATTTGGAGTTATAATTTTTTCTCCGTTGGTAAGAAAACTCCATACAGGAGTTATTCTTATGCTGACAAATTCATTGGTATTTCTGAAATTTTCTTGAAATTTACTGGTTTTAACAGGAATAGCTGGTAATGCTCCTATTTTAAATGGTATCCATTTATATTCACCTTTAAACCTTATTAATCTTCTAAATTCTTTTATGTCTATTAGTGCAACTGTGTTTTGATGATTATTAATTAGTTTTATATATTGGTAAAATTCTGAATTGTCCATTTTTTCCTCCTTTAAGGTTACGTAAAATGTATTATACTCGCTATTTTTATGACTGTCAATGTATAACATACGTTATTAAGTTTATATTAATAGTGAAGGAGGAAATTAAATGAAAAAGATATTAATTACCGGAGCTAGAAGTGGTATAATTTATCCGGTTATTCAGAGATTAAAAGGTAAATATTTTTTATATATAACTGTTCATACTGATAGCGAATTAAAAAGAGTGCGAAAATTGTATGAAAAATTTGATAATGTTAAATGTTTTAAATTGGATATTACGAATGATTTGAAAAAAATTGAAAGTTTGGATATTGATATTTTAGTTTGTAATGCTGGTATGGCAGAAAGTGGGTCAATGTTTGAGATTCCTATTGAAAAAGTAAGAGAAAATTTTGAGGTAAATGTATTTTCTAATTTTGAACTTATACAAAAAGTTTCGAAAAAAATGATTGAGAAAGGATCAGGGAGAATTGTTATTATTTCTTCTTTAACTAGTAAAATGCCAATACCTTTTTTAGGAAGTTATTCTGGTACTAAAGCAGCTCTTTCAATGATGAGTCTTATTATGCATTATGAAAGTATGTTACTTTCAGCTAATATCGATATTGTTTTGGTTGAACCTGGTTTATATAGGACAGGTTTTAATAAATTAGCCTTTGATAAAAAGTATGAGTTTATGAATTATAATTCTTTCTTTGCTAGTCAAATGGAGTTGATTAGAAAAAGCGAAAATGTTTATTTATGGTTATTTGAACGAAGAAATTTAACTAGTATTTGTAATAAAATATATAAAGCTATTACTGTAAAAAAACCCCATTTTCGTTATTCAGCACCTTTATCTCATGATTTATTTGCAAAAATAATTAATTTATTTTATTAAATGTTGTATAATATCTGTAAGGAGTGATTTTATGACAGATATTGAGATAGCAAGAAAGTGTGATATGCAAGAGATAGAGAAAATAGCTGAAAAATTGCATATTTCTGATGAATATTTAGAATGTTATGGGAAATATAAAGCCAAGATTAATTTAGATATTTTAAAAAAAACGAAAAAAGAAAATGGTAAACTGATTTTGGTTACTTCAATTAATCCGACACCTTTTGGAGAAGGAAAGACAACTATGAGTATTGGGATTCATGATGCTATGAGAAAGCTTGGATATAATAGTTTAGCGGTTCTAAGAGAACCATCTTTGGGGCCTGTATTTGGAATAAAAGGTGGAGCAGCTGGTGGAGGATATTCACAAGTAGTTCCTATGGAGGATATTAATTTGCATTTTACTGGTGATATGCATGCGATAGGAGCAGCAAATAATTTGCTTTGTGCGGCGATTGATAATCATTTGTTTCAAGGTAATAGTTTAAATATTGATAAGGATAAAATTTTATTTAATAGATGTGTTGATATGAATGATAGGGCTCTTAGAACGGTTAGCGTGGGTTTAGATTTAGGTAAAGATGTAAGCCATGAAAATCATTTTTGTATTACCGTGGCTACTGAGATTATGGCTATTTTATGTTTAGCTAAAGATTTAGAAGATTTAAAGGAAAAAATCAGTAATATTTTGTTTGCTTATGATTTAAATGGTGATCCTTTATTTGTTAAAGATTTACATGTAGAAGAGGCTATGACAATTTTACTTAAAGATGCAATAAAACCTAATTTGGTTCAGACTTTAGAGAATAATCCAGTAATTATTCATGGTGGACCTTTTGCTAATATCGCACATGGTTGTAATAGTTTAATTGCTACTAAGTTAGGTTTAAAGCTTGCAGATTATGTGGTAACTGAGGCAGGTTTTGGAGCAGATTTAGGAGCCGAGAAATTTTTAGATATTAAATGTAGAAAAGGTAATTTAAAGCCTAATGTTATTGTGGTAAATGCTACTATAAGAAGTTTAAAATACAATGGTGGCATGAGTAAAGAAGATCTAAATGATAAAAATATGAATTATTTGGAAAAGGGAATTTGTAATTTAAAGGTTCACATTCAAAATATGAAAAAATATGTAGATAATCTTGTTGTTTGTTTAAATAAGTTTGTTTCTGATGATGAGGAGGAAATTGAATTTGTAAAAGATTATTGTAAGAAATTGAACTGTGAGTTTGCTGTTTCTTCTTCTCACCAAGATGGAGGCGTAGGAGCTATAGATTTGGCTAACAAGATTATTAGATTATGTGATAATGAAAAAGAATTTCAGCTTTTATATGATGAGAATGAAAGTATAAAAAATAAAATTGAAAAAGTTTCTAAAGAAATTTACCATGCTTCTAGCATTAAGTATTTAGACGAGGCTTTAGATAGTATTGAAATGATTGAAAAAATGAATTTAGACAAATTACCAATTTGTGTTGCTAAAACTCAATATTCTATTAGTGATGATCCTAAAAAACTAGGTTATCCTGAAGATTATGAAATAACTGTTAGGGATGTTAAAGTAAATAGTGGAGCTGGTTTTATTGTTGTTTATATGGGTAAAATCATGACAATGCCTGGACTTTCAAAAACCCCAGCTTATGAAAAGATGCATATTGATGATGCTGGTATTATAGATGGATTATTTTAAAAAGGAACTGTAATTAGATAATGATTTTTTATAGTTCTTTTTTTTGTTTATTAAAAAGATTAAAACAAAAACTAGATATTGCTATCTAGTTAAATACATATTGGTAGCGAGAGGGGGATTCGAACCCTCGACCCTACGGGTATGAAAAAAAAGCTCTAATTAGTGATATAGTGCAAAATATCAAAAAAGCCTTTATTTTTAAGGCTTTTCATTACTTGTAAA
>CALVID010000005.1 GCA_944329355.1 uncultured Bacilli bacterium | reverse complement strand
AAAAAGAAAAAGTCATTGCAGATAATAGGTTTGGTAAAGAAGAAAATATAAAAAATAATGTACAAGGAACGTATCTAAAGAAACGGCCTATATATACTACAATTAATAATTTGAAAAAAATTAATGATGAAGAAGGATTTGATGTTTATATTTTAAGCTCTTGCTTTTTTAAAGAACAGGCAGATGAAAAGGATGAGTGGCTTGATAAGTATGCTGATTTTATAAAAAAAGAAAATAGAATTTTTACTTATAATGCTAATTTTGAATCACGAAAAGATGCTAAAATTCAAGTTATTAAGAAAAAATTGGAATCAAAAAAATATGAGTATGCAGTATTAATAGATGATACTCACGACATTTTATTTAAAGGAATTAAAGAACTTGGAAATAAATTTTTACCATTTCACGTAAGTACGTTAATTGACTAGGAGGAATTTTATGAATTATGATGTTATTATTGATGGATATACAGATGAACCTTCAGGATTAGGTGTACCACCATTTTTTAGTGTTCATTCAAGATATATTGCAGGAGCATTATCACAACTGAAAAGGAAATATTATTATTTAACAATAGATGATTTAAGATATTGTGATGGTGAAACACATTTTGAAAATTCATTTAATAAGAGAATTTTAAATACAACTAAGAACAAAGATAATGTAAAAGATATTTTAAAAAGTGCAAATAATATATATGTAGTTATGGGATGTTTTGTAAAATATGAATATGTTTCAGCAGAGCCACCGACTTTTTTAGAAATGGAAAAATTACTTAACAAATATAGTCTAAAAGAAAGTAACAAGGTTTTATTTTACTCACTTGGTGGTAATGAATTGACAAGAAGACATATCAAAAAGACCGTTCCAGAAAATTTGTTTAATGATATTGTTTTTGGTAATACATATAATTATTTTATTGACAATTCAGGAAATAGATTTAATCCAAATTATGATAAACTAAAGGACATAGCAATTGCTTCTAGTGACGTTTTAAAACAATTAGAAAGACCATTAGTTATCGAAATAGAAACAGCTACAGGATGTAACAGAAATCCTGGATGTACATTTTGTATAGAAGGAATGAGAGGGTTACCGTTACAATTTAGAGAAAGAGAAGATATTGTAAATGAAATTTATAGTTTGTATCAAGAGGGAGCTTTATATTTTAGATTAGGAAGACAACCAAATTTTTATGCATATAAGGACTGTAATGCTAAAGAAATTGAATTACTTTTTAAGGAAATATGGGAAAAATGTCCAAATATTAAAACACTCCATATAGATAATGTTAGCCCTCATAATGTTGATACCAAAGAAGGTAAAGAGATTACTAGAGTAGTTGCTAAATATACAACTGATGGTAATATCACACCTTTTGGCGTTGAGTCATTTGATCCAGTTGTTAGAGAAAAATGTAATTTAAATGGGACTATAAATGATATTCATAAATCAATAGCTATAATTAATAAATTTGGTAAAGAGCGTGGAAAAACAGGTTTACCTAAACTATTACCTGGTATAAATATTATTTATGGTTTGGATGGACAAACAGAAAAAACTTTACAATATAATTTAGATAATTTTAAAAAAATATTAGATTCTGGAAATTGGGTTCGTAGAGTTTTTGTACGTAAATTAACTTCACCGTATGGGGAACAATTTGATCATTATAATGAAGAAGAATTGAAAGAATTTCATGTATGGAGTGATACTATTGAAAAGGAATTTAGTGTACCAATGTTAAAACAAGTTTTTCCGATTGGTCTAGTTATTTCAGAATTAAGAATGGAAATGTATAAAGATGGCAATTCAATTTTAAGACAAATGGCAACTTGTCCAGTTAGGATTGTTATTAAAAATAAAAAGTTAGAATTAGATCATTTTTATAAAATTAGAGTAATTGGATATGTTGGAAATAGAACAATTTTAGGAGAACTTTTATGAGAAAAATAGGGTTACTAATTCCAAAGACTAATTTAACAGTTGAACATGAGCTACAGTATTTATTTAATAAGAATATTTTAGATTGTAATGATTATATTTTTTATACTGCAAAGTTAGATTATAAGACTAGTTATAAGGAAAATAAAGAGCAGTATTTAAAAGAGTTAGCGGAAGACAGTAACAACAAAACAGAGAATTTAACATACTTAGATGTTTATTATGTTGGATATTTTTGTACATCATCTGCCATTGTTAGTGAAAATTTAAACATTTCAAATAATCCAGCTGGAGCATTAGTCGAAGAAGCAAAGTTAAAAAATATAAAGAAATGCTTGCTAATTACCCCATATAATGATGAGCTTGGCAGTAAAGTTAAAAAAGAACTTGAAGGCAATTATATTAATGTAAATAGAATAATTAATTTAAATCTAATTAATACTAAAGATTATTTTGACTTTGGAAAAAATAAACTTGAGAAATTTATCATTAATAATTATCAAAGTGATGATGGAGATATTATTATTTCTTGCACAAATCTTCCTACTTTGCATTTTATTAGCAATGTTGAAAGAAAACTAAACGTGAAGGTAATTTCTAGTAATTCAAGTTTATTTTCAAAAATAATTAGAGAAAATTTATAAGGAGAAGTGTATGGAAAAGAAAGAATATAAAAACATACTTGATATATGTAGTAGTCAAGATTGTGTTCGTGAAGATATATTTAAAAACCATGATGATAATATGTGGTGGCCATTAAAAGTAACAGATTATCGCAAAAGATTATTAATCGCAGGTCTTTCCACCAGAATATCTTATAATATGATTCATAGTTATCAGAAAGTAATAGATAATCTAGATAGTTTTAGTTATGATGAAATAAAAAATTTGTCAGAACAGCAGATAAAAGAAATTATTAAAGGATTAGGTTTATCAAACACAAGATATAAGTATATTCACTCAATGATTCATTTTATCGAAGAGCGTTCAAATGATTTGCTAAAATTATCAAATGAAGAATTAATTGAGTTAATTGCTAAAAATGTTTCTGGAGCATCTTATAAAGTGGCTCAATGTTGTGTTCTTTATATGCGTGGATATTATGAGTCTGGAATTATGCCAGTAGATAGTGGAATGAAAGATATAGAATTACCTTGTTTAGGTTTTTCTACATATAAAACTGCTATTGGACACGATTATTTAAGGAAAGAACTCGAGGAGTTAACTAGAAATTTAGATTTAAAAGATATTATAGAAAAAAATGGATATAGTAATTTAAATATTCCTGATACCTCTAATGCTACCTGGTGGAGTCATTTAGTATTAATTTATTATAAAAGACATTTTTGTAATAAACATAGACCTGAAGAATGTCCTCTTGCTAAAGCAGGAGTAAAGGTTTTATGCAAATGTAAAAAGTAAATAGTAATGGGGTGATAAAATGCTGATAGTTGAAGGAATGGATGGAGTAGGGAAAACGACTTTAGTAGATTATTTTGTATCTAATGGTATGAAAAAATATCATTTCGATTATGATGTCAGAAATATGGACTTAATGACTAAGTATATGCGAATATTAAAGGAAGATACTGGCAGTTTAGTACTAGATCGCTCATTTATTAGTGAAATGGTATATGGACCAATTTTGAGAGGAAAAAGTAAAATTAATTTAGAAGAATATACAAAACTTTTAATGGCATATAAACAAGTAGATACATCTATTATATATTTAACGGCTTCAAAAGAAACTTTATTAGCCAGAAGATTGTCTGATATTGGTGACTACAATACAATTATGCAATATTATGATTTGCTTGATAAACAATATGATTCTATAATGCGATATAGTGAAGATTATATTGATGTTTACCAATATAATACGAGTTTAGAAAATAAATCACAAATTCAAGCAAAGGTTAAGAGGTTAGTTTGATGATTAATATTTGTTTTGTTGGTAATAGTTCTATTGATTATATTATGGCTGGTAAAGAACAATATAAAACTTATGGTGGAAGTGCTATATATAGCTCATTATCATGTAGAACTTGTTCTGATAAAAACATTGCGATTATAAGTAATGTAAATAAGGAATTGAATGATTTATTACAACATTGTGATATTATAAATTTAGGTAATGTAAATGACAATATTACAACTTTTAAATTAAATGAAAACGATGGAAGTTGTGAAGGATTAAAATATTATAATAAGCCTTTTACGTTTTCTAAACAAATTAATATTAATCATTTGAATATTTCATTTAGAAAAGGCGTAAATATAGAATCTATATTGGATAATCCTAATATAAAATTTCAAACACTATCTGTGGATGTAATGATTCATAGTGTTGAAGATATGTTGCCATATATTATAAAGTATCAAGAGAAAATAAAATTGTTATTTTGTAATATGAAGGAATATTCTCTAATAAAAAATTATATAAATAAGATTCCTTATAAAATTATTACTAATGAGGATAAGCCTGTGATTGTGATCACCCCAACAGGAAATTTATGTTTTCCAATACAACCAAAAGATAATATTGTTTCATCCACAGGTGCAGGTGATACTTTTATAGGAGGATTTTTATCTCAATACATAGATGGGAAATCTATAAATGAATCCGTTTCTTTTGGAATACAAAATAGTTATATTTCTTTAGAAAGAGTTGGAGCATTAACAAACATAGATAGAAATATTGATTCATTTAATATAATAACACCTAAACGTTTACCTAATAATATAATTGTAATTGGTAATTCGTGTTCTGGAAAAACAACATTTATTAATTATCTAAAAAAATATTATGATATTTATACTGATGTAGATGATTTAGAACCATTATTAGAAACATTTATGTTGGATGATGAATCATTAGTTTTAAGTAAAGACCAATTTACTAAATTAAAAGATAAATTAAAATTTATGGATAATATTTATAATGAGTATATTGCAAACTATGATAATATTAATCACTATACAAAAAAATCTCTTGATGGAAATGGACATGATATTATTAGACCTATTTTATGGGATATGATTTTAGAAAAAGCAGTATCTGTTTTACATTCTAAAAATAATATAATTCAATTTTCTCGTGGTAAAGATGAATTGTATGAACATGAGTTTGGTAAGAATGTTTATAAAAGAAGTATTGATTCTATACTTGATTATTTACCACATAAAGAAAATACTGTTATAGTTAATTTAGTATCACCATTAACTATTAGAAAAGAGAGAAATACTAAAAGATATGAAAATGGTGGACATTTCGTTTCTGAAACTACAATGGACAATGTTTATAATAAAGATTATTTTTCATATATTGAAACAACAGATAATATAGGGTATATAGAAATAAAAAAACAAAAGTATCCTGTAATTACAATTTGTAATGACAAAACTCTAAGTCCCATTGAACTTGATTCATTTTTATATTATAATTTAGAAAGAGTAGTAAATTACTATAATGAATTTAATAGGGAGGTAGAATATGAATTTAAAACAAATTCAAAAAGAAGTTTGGCAAAACAAATTAAATAAAGGATTTAATACCACAAATGTAGAAAAAGAGTTTTGCTTTTTGTATGGGGAAGTAGCAGAAGCCTTTGATGCTTACAGAAAGAAAAAAGATGATCTAAATGAAGAATTGGCTGACATTGCAATTTATTTGCTTGGCTTATCTGAAATGTTAGGCTTTGATTTAGAAGATGAAATTATGAAAAAAGTTTCTAAAAATGAGAAACGTGTATATAAAAATGTTGATGGTACAAATATTAGAGTAAGTGATTGAGAAGAATATTACATTGAACTTATAAGATAAAAGTAGACACAAAAAAAGATGTGTTTACTTTTTCTTTTGGTAAAATTAGATTAAGGAGATGATAAGATGGCAAAAGGAAGACCTAAAGGAGGAAAAAACAAATATTGGTCCGCAGAAGAAAAGTATAAAATAATTAAACCAATATTAGATTATGAATTAACTTCTGGTGAAGTAACAAGAAGAACTGGAATTAGTAATGGAATGTTAAGTACATGGGTCAGAAAATATAAAGAGCATGGAATAGAAGGATTAAAAAACCAAAAAAAGCCTGGGAATCCATTAGCTAAAATATACGCTAAAAAGCACTTTAAGAATCGAGAAGAAGAATTAGAATATGAAAATATGAAATTAAGAATCGAGAATGAACGATTAAAAAAAGGATACCTTGTGAAAGGAGATGGTTCAATTGTAGTATTCAAGAAATAAAACAAAAGGAATTTGAAATAGTCGAAATATTGAGTAAGGAGTATAATATAAAATCTTTATGTAAAATTATGAATATTTCAAGAAGTGGTTATTATAAATGGCTTAAGACAAGAAACATTTTAAATAGATATGAGATTAACCGTAGAGACTTAGGAGAATTAATAAAAAATATTCATAAAAGAAAACCAAGTTATGGATATCATAGAATAAGAAAAATAATAGTTGATGAAACTGGATGGATTGTATCAGATAACTTAGTACATAAAGTATGTAAGATATTAAATATAAAATCAAAAGCAAAACATTATAAATATAAGAAACCGGGTGAAGAATCTGTTAAATATGAAAATATAATTGGGTATAATTGGAAAACAAAAAGGCCATTTGAAAAAATAGTTTCAGATACTACTTCATTTTGGTTTAAAAGAAAAAAATATGATTGGACATTTTATCTGGATGTATTTAATAATGAAATAGTTGGCTCGGATGTTAGAGAAACAATGTACGGAAATGGAGTGTTGAATCATGAAAAAGCAGTAAAGAATATGTTAAACAACAAAATAAAAAGAGGATATAAAGACCTAGAAACCATTGTTCACACAGATCAAGGCATTATATATTCCTCAGCGTCATTTAACAATATATTTGATTCCTATAATATAACCAGATCAATGTCTAGAGCTGGCACACCTACAGATAATCCAGTAATCGAATCCAAAAACGGCTGGATTAAAAAGGAAATGTATATTGACTTTGACATTAATAATTATAACACAGTTCAAGAATTTATTGATGATATTATATACGATAACAATAATTATCGACCAAGTTATGCATTAAATTATAAAACCCCAATTGAGTATAGAACTCAACTAGGGTTTAAATAACTCTTTTTTACTGTCTACTTTTTATTGACAAGTCCAAATATTACATCTTCTTTTTTTTTTACGACTTTTTAATAAAAAGAAGATTGCTAATATACATGGTATACCAAGTATATTTTTATGTGATACAAATATAAATGTTCAAAACGTAGTAAAATATTTATGTTATGCTTTTTTTGACTAACAATTATAAGAAAATTAAATATGAAGTGATTTTAAATAAAAATGTGCTATAATAGATTACGTAAACAGATGCACACAATGTTTCCAAAATGTTTTCAAATAGTAAAATAAACATAGTACTCATAGTACTATAAATACCGCAAATATTTTTATTACCAGTGCCACAAAGCCTTGAAATACCAATAATTACGTAAATACTGATAATACTATAAATACTTGGATTGCTTGAACATGTGGGAGTGGAAAAAAATATAAAAATTGTTGTGGCAAATAGCTTATAAAATAAGGGTTTGCGAAGGTTTTAAAAATCAAAAAATCACAAAAAATCGTCGATTTGTTTCCGTTTTGTTTCCAAAATTAAAAAAGATGTTACCAAAACCTCTGGAAAGCCTTATAAAATAAGGGAAAAATTTTGGAAATAATTTTGGAAACAAAAAAGTTAGCATTCATTTGCTAGCTTTTTTTATTAAAATAACTCCGTTTACATAGAGTAAGGAATTGTGTAATGAGAAAAGTAAATGTAGTAAAAAGAGGAAAGGTGTTTCAGTACAAATTTGAAATAGCATCACAAGATGGGAAAAGGAAACCAATATAAATTGATTATCATTATTGTTAAACAAAATAAAAAATAGTATAATATCATTAGTTAATTACTAAAAAAAGTTAAGGGGGTGTAAAAAATGAATGATAAATTAGTAGGAAATGAAAAAAATATTTTGTTTTATAACGATAAAGAAGGAAATATAAAAATTGAAGTTCTTTTAAAAAATGAAGATGTTTGGTTAAATACTGAAGCATTAGCAACTCTTTTCAATATTGATAGAAGTGGTATTGTTCGTCATATTAAAAATATCTATAATGATAAAGAATTAGAAAAAAATTTAACTTGTGCAAAAATTGCACAAGTTCAAAAAGAAGGTAACCGTGAGGTTAAGAGAGTTTATCCATATTATAATCTTGATATGATTATCTCTATTGGTTTTAGAGTTAATTCTAAAAAAGCAATTAAGTTTAGAACATGGGCTAATAAAATTATTAAAGATTATATGGTTCAAGGTTTTGCTTTAAATGATGAAAGATTTATGAAAGCAAGGAGAACTGATCAAGAATATTTTCAAAGATTACTTGAAAGAATTAAATTAATTCGTACAAGTGAAAGGATGTTTTATCAAAAGATTACCGATATATTTGCTGAATGTTCTATTGATTATGATAAGAATAGTGATGAAGCTATAACATTTTATAAAACGGTTCAAAATAAGTTTCATTTTGCTATCACAGGCCAAACAGCAGCCGAAATTATTTATAATAGGGTGGATGCTAAAAAAGATAACATGGGACTTACAACATGGGAAAATTCTCCTAATGGTAAGATACTAAAATCTGATGTTACTATTGCTAAAAATTACTTGGATGAAAAAGAAATTAAGAATTTAAATAATTTAGTAAACTTATTTCTTGATATTGCTGAAAATAATGCAGAAAGAAATATTCCAATGTATATGAATGATTGGAAAAAAGAAGTAGAAAATGCTTTGACATTATTTCATTATGAAGTATTAGATGGTAAAGGTAAAATATCCCATAAAATGGCAGTAAAAAAAGCTGAAGGTGAGTATGATAAATACAAAATTATTCAAGATAAAAATTATGTTTCTGATTTTGATAAATTGTTAAAAGAGACTAAAGATATAGAAAAAATGTAAATTTTACATTTGATATATATATTATAAAAAATAATTTAACAAAAGGGAAAACTAAGTAATTATTTAAAAATATAAATCTAACTTTCCTAATACAATAGCACCATGAGTTTGCAGTAATATCTTTTTTGCGTGCAAAACAGAATCATTGTATATAATTTGTTTTGCACACAATATTTCCGATTTGTTTTCAAATTATAAAATAAACATAGTACTATTAGTACTATAAATACCACAAATATTTTTGTTACCAGTGCCATAAAGCCTTGAAATACCAATAATTACATAAATGCTAATAATACCATAAATACTTGGATTTCTTGAACATGCGGCTCTGGTAAGAAGTATAAAAAATGTTGCGGAAAGAACGCATAAAGCCTTATAAAATAAGGTAATAAAGGTATTTTAGAAAAAACAGAAAATAAAAAAATTGAAATACTGCAAAACACCTTAAAAATAAGAGAATGCTTGCACAAAAATATGTAAACATTCTTTTTATAATTAAATTATATTGTGTTTCTATGTTCCTTTCAACTAACAAAATTATCAATATGTATGTTCAAAGGAACAAAAAATTTAATCTCAACAAGTAAACTTTACATATAAAAAATAAAATTATTCAAAATCACTTGCTTTATTCCAAAAACCATGATATATTGAAAGTACTTAATAGGATAGTCACAAAACAGCACTAATAATTTCTAATCTGTGTATACTTATTAAAAATTATTTTTCAGTAAATTTTTAGTAATTTACGAAGCAAATTACAAATAGTTATGGTTATAATATGACTATTTTGTTCACTTTTCTATCGTTATCAAGCTATTAAGTAATGTACGTACATGTGGAATCTTGATAATAACTATAATTATATCTGTCAGTATAAATATAGTTAAATTTATCCACAAAAAAATAGGCTATTTGACAGGTAGCTTATTTTTTTTGCACTCTTATGCATAAATAGATTGAAGATAATCCCATAATAAGTTATAATTATTATAAGATACTAGATAATACCGCGTAAGCCATCACATATTCTGTTTCATAAGAAATTGAAACAAATATCTCAGGCTTAATCTCACTTTGGATAACCACATACGGTTTCCCACAATCATCATTTAGTATCTCAATAGAATTTAAATCGTGATCATACTTAGTAAAAGACTTAACAATAGCTTCCTTAGCTGCAAACCGTGAAGCCAAATAGGCAATATCATTCCTTTTATGATACTCATCTATTTCTCGTTCACTGAAGCAGCGTTTAAGTAAAGCAGGAGTCGTCTCAAGAACATTTTTAAATCTAGAAATAGATAAAATATCACATCCGATTCCTTTAATCATAAACAACACCTACTTAAGTATATCACACTTCTAAAGAAAGGAGAAAGACTATGCGTGATGAAATATTAAAAAAACTTATCGAAAAAACTGCCAAAGTAATGCGTGTCGACCCATCAACACTTTCAGAAAATACTAACATCAAAACAGACTTAAACCTTAAAAGCATTGAACTTGCTGGTATTATTTCTGAATTTGAAGAAGAATACGACTGCTATATCAAATACACAGAATTAATGCACGCAGAAACAATTGGCCAAGCTGCTGATGCAATCGCTAAAATGGTAGAATAAGAAAGAAGGGGTTATATGAACGAAGAAAACAATATGGCATTACCAAAAGAATTGCCAAAAAGAGAAGAAAAAATTGTCAAAGTAACTTATCCAAATGGAACATCTTGCGACGTAATCTTCTCAAAACTAACTCAGCCAATTCCAAAAGAGGAATATATGAAATTACCTCGTGAAGAAATGGCTAACTACTGCATAGAAGTACCAGTAAACACCACTGAATATTTTGTTGATGAAGAAGAAAAAATATTATGCTTGCAAGACCAACCGGTTAAAATGCGTGATGGTGTAACTATCTATGCTGATATTTATATGCCAAAAACAGCCATGGAAGAACCAGTTCCACTTATTATAAGTTGGTCATTCTTTGGAAAACAACCATGGCATCAACCAGTTCAAATCTTTAGACCAATGGGCGTACCAACAGGTGCCGTATCTAAAGTATGTAAATTTGAATCATCAGACCCATTATTCTGGTGTTACCAAGGATACGCTGTCGCTAACGTTGACCCAAGAGGAATTGGAAACTCAGAGGGCGACCAAATTCAATTTGGTACCCAAGAAGGTAGAGATGGTTATGACTTTGTTGAATGGGCCGCACAGCAAAAATGGTGTACAGGTAAAGTAGGATTATTCGGAAACTCTGGTGTAGCCATGAGTCAATGGAGAATCGCCGCTGAAAATCCACCACACCTAACTTGTATTGCTCCATGGGAAGCAACAGGCGACCAATATAGAGAAAGTATAATGGAGGGTGGAATTCCAGGACTATTTGGTGGATCAATAGTCGTTGCCGCTCAAGGTAAAGGATTCATTGATAATACCTTAGCCATGGCTAAAAAAGAACCATATGTTACAAGCCCATACTGGCAAGATAAAATTCCACAATTTGAAAAAATAACTGTACCAACCTATGCTACTTGTAACTGGAATCACTTCCACCTAAGAGGAGCTTGGGAAGGATTCAATAAAATTAAATCTAGAAAAAAATGGATGAGATGTCACCAAGTATTTGAATGGCCAGACACTTATAATCCAAAATGGTTATTAGATTTAAAATTATTCTTTGACCGTTATCTAAAAGATATTTATAACGGCTGGGAATTAACTCCAAAAATCAGAATGGAAGTTATGGATGCCTTTGAATATCCATATCAAACAGGTAGACCAGAAGACGAGTTTCCACTTGCTAGAACCCAGTATAAAAAACTATACTTAAATGCCGCAACTGGTAAATTGGGTGACGCTCCAGTTAAAAATGAAGCCGAAGTAAGTTACGATGGAGCTACTGGCCTAACCACATTCGATTATACCTTTAGGAAAGATACTGAACTAACAGGTTATATGAAATTACGTATGTGGGTTGAAGCTAGAGGTCATGATGACATGGATTTATTCATTACCATCAAAAAACTATCTACTAAAGATGAAGAACTTCCAGTAACAATATTTGGTACCGAAAGACATCCAGGTGCTTGGGGTAAACTTAGAGTATCTGCTAGACACCTAGATGAAGAAAAATCAACCGAATATCAACCAGTTCATACTCATGATAGAACTGAAAAACTAAAACCAGGGGAAATCGTTCCAGTCGATATTGAAATCTGGCCATTAAGTAGATTCTGGCATAAAGGACAAAAATTACGTGTTCAAGTAGCTGGAAGATACATCAGAGATGAATGGTTTGAACCATTAGTATGGTTCCCAGATAATAAGGGTGAGCACGTTATCCACACAGGAGGAAAATACGACTCATACCTATTAGTACCTGAAATTCCACCACGCTATGAAGATGGAGATTACATTTATAGATAATGGAAAAAACATTAATGAATGAAATATTTGCTAAAGCGAAGGCTAACCCTAAAAAGGTAGCCTTTCCTGAAGCAAATAACCTAAAAATGCTTGCGGCTATGCAAGAAGTATCAGATAAAGGCTATGCCGAAGCAATCGTGGTTGGAAACATAGAAGAAGTCAAAACCTTAGTCAAAGAAAATAAAATTGATGATTCTAAATTCAAATATGTTGATAATTTAGATGAAACATATAGTAATGATGTCTTACAAAGATATCTAAAATTGCCTAATATCATTTATGGAGAAAAATCTTTAACTAGAAGAATGAAAGACCCATTAAACTTTGCTTTAATGATGGAAGCAGTAGGTGATGTTGATGTAACCTTTGCTGGTATCAATAGTAGTACAGGTGAAATTATCTATGCCGCTCAAACTATAATCGGCCTAGAAGATAACCTAGATACTATCTCAAGTATTGGTATTGCTGAAATGCCAAACTATACCTTCGCAAACGGATCAAATATAATAGCCGTTGGCGACTGTGCCGTATGTCCAAATCCATCATCAAGCGAACTAGCTAGTATTGCTATAGCTGCCTGTGATACCATGAAAGCTGTAACTGGCTTTGAACCAAAATGTGCCATGTTATCATATTCAACCTGTGGTTCAGGAAGTGGTGAACTTGTAGATAAAGTAGTAAACGCTGTTAAAATAGCCAAAGAAAAAAGACCAGATTTAAAAATTGATGGTGAATTTCAATTAGATAGTGCTATAGTACCAGAAGTTGCTGCTAAAAAAGTAAAAAGAGAAAGCGAAGTCGCTGGAGAGGCTAACGTTTTAATATTCCCAGATTTAAACGCTGGAAATATTGGCGTAAAACTAATTCAAAGATTTGCTGGAGCCGATGCCTACGGACCATTACTTCAAGGTTTCAAAAAAATCTGCTGTGATTGTTCAAGAGGTGCCCCAGTATCTGAAATGGTTGGAAATATAGCCATTTCCGTAGTTAGAGCTGGAGATAAAGAAAATGCCAAAAACTAAATATATAGTTTTAGCCATTAACCCAGGAAGTACTAGTACTAAAATAGGTTTGTTTGAAAATGAAAAAGTAATTTTCAAAACATCAATCGAACATACCCCTGAAGATTTAAAACCATATCCAGACATTAAAGATCAGTATGAATTCCGATTAAAAGCTGTCATTGACACCTTAAACAAAGAAAATATTGACATAAATTCTATTGATGCCTTCTCAGGTAGAGGTGGCTCACTAGAACCATGTCAAGGTGGAACTTACATTATAAATCAGTTAATGTATAAAAGTGCCAGTGAGATGAAAATAGTTAAACATCCATCTGCTCTAGGTATCGTTTTAGCCAAAAACTTAGGTGATAAATATGGTAAACCATCATTTTGTGTCAATCCACCAGATGTCGACGAATTTATAACTGAAGCTAGAATAACTGGAATTCCTGGAGTATATAGAGAATCTAGAATTCACGCTTTAAACCAAAAAGAAATAGCTATTAGGTATGCTAAAAAAATAGACAAAAACTATAAAGATTTAAACCTTATCATTTGCCATTTAGGTGGTGGCATAAGCATAGCTGCCCATAGAAAAGGTAAAATGATAGATTGTAATGATATCGTTAATGGTGATGGCCCAATGACTCCAAATAGAAGTGGCTTCTTGCCAGCAAAAGCCGTCTTAAAAATGTGTATGAATGATAAATATTCATTAGAACAAATAAAAGGCTTTATCGGTAAAAATGGAGGTCTTACCGCATGGCTTGGAACCAACGATATCAGAAAAGTTCATAAAATGATTGATAAAGGCAACCAAAAAGCTAAAATCATTTTAGATGCCATGATATATCAAATAATTAAACAAATAGGTGCAATGTATGCATCATTAAAAGGCAATTGTTCAGCCATCATATTAACTGGCGGAATAGCTAACGATAAATACGTTAGAGATAAAATAAAATCATATTGTAAAACCATGGCCAAAATCGTATCTATGCCAGGAGAATTTGAACTAGAAGCCCTATCTGCAGGCGCGATTCGTGTATTAAGTGGCCTTGAAAAACCGATGATTTATACAGGAAAACCTGTATTCAAATCACTTTAGGAGGACTTATGAAAGGTAAAGATATTATAAAACAATTACTTCCTGGAGTAGTTGTTGGATTTATTCTCGGCTTTGTATTAACTACTGTCGTTGGAGTTGACCCCGAAAACGAAATTCCTAATATAATAGGTGGTGTCATGAGCTGCGCTATTCCAACCTTATTAAACGGTGTAATAGTATTAAAAGGAACAGCTAAAGTATTAGATAGAAAACTATCAATTGGTAAAGCATTCATTAGAAACTTACCATACGTGTTAGTAGCTGCCATCTTAGGATTCTTATTCGCTTTTGGAGTATTAATAAATGGATTAAATATTGATTTAAGAACCTTAGAAACAATGGAAAACACATTGATATTTGCTACATTAGGAGTAATCGTTTCTACTTTATTAGCATACGTAGCTTTAAAAAGTTATGAAAAATCAGTAAAATATACAAGAAGGGAAAAATAAAAGGCTTATTAAAGCTTTTTATTTTGAAAATATGAATAAAAAATTAATTGCCATTATGACCTTAAGCATGTTCTTATTATCATATATGGCCCTAACCCCCATAGTAGCAAACATCTATAATAGTTTTCCAAATGAAAAATTAGAAAATATTCAAATAATAGTTACCTTAATACCATTATTTTCCGTAATAACAATGTTTTTATGTAACCCCTTATCTAAAAAAATTAGTATGAAAAATATTGGCATTATAGGTTTAATATTAATTACATTATGTGGAGCCTTTACCTATATATTCCATAGATATATATGGCAGTTATATGTATCAAGTATATTACTCGGTTTAGGAATTGGCCTAATAAATGTTATCAGTTCATCCATGATATCTTATTATTTTGATGGCGAAGAAAAAATGAAAGTCATGGGTTATCAATCAATATTTGTCAGTATTGGTGGAACCTTATTTTCATACCTAAGTGGCTTACTAGCCAAAATAAACTGGCCATATTCATATCTATGTTTCTTTCTAGCTCTTATAGTCATTGTAATAAATATAGCTTTTTTACCAAATGATAAACTCGAAAGTGAAAGCCAAACTAAAGAAAAGTTACCCAAAAGAATTTATCTTCTCGGCGTAATTTCTATACTATTCTTTATAAGTATCAACGTCTTTAATACCAGTATTGCCTTATTACTAGAAAACCTAGGCTATAAATCAGATATCAGTGGCCTAGTTACAGCTATATATACTCTAATAGGTCTATTTGCTGGCTTTATCTTAAATAAAGTAGTTAAAATATTTAAAACAAATACTTTAACCTTTGCTTGTGCCATAGCTACCATTGGATTCTTTTTAATCGCCACTAAACAAATAATTTTAATCTTTATAGGCTCTGCTTTATTAGGCTTTGCCTTTGCTACCAGAAACCCTGCTGGAATAACCTTCTCAGCTAATATGGTAATTGCTGCGAAAAGTGCTTTAGCCATAGCTATATTTAATGGTGCTGGTCAGTTAGGTGCTTTCTTATCACCATACATTATCAACTTTATTAGTAACCTATTTAATTCAAATATTGTAACCACTTTTACCGTATCAGGTATCTTTATGTTAATAGTAACCATAATACATTTCTTGTTAAACCCAATTAAAAAGGAAGATTTAAAATGATTGTAAAAAGTAAAATAAAAATAAATGGTAATTATATATCTTATATATATACCCATGAAAATAATTCTCACTTAGCTCTATTACTTCATGGATTTGGTTCAAATATGCATGAAAAAGGGAACTTTGATACTTTATCTGAAAAATTATTACAAAGTAACGTAGATTCATTAAGATTTGACTATTTAGGTCATGGAAACTCAGATGGTCATACTGAAGATTTAACTATGGAAATTGCCATAAATGAAGCTTTAACCTTGTTAAAAAAATATCCCCATAAAAAAATCAGTATCGTTGGAACTTCCTATGGTGGTGGATTAGCTACCTTACTTACCGAACATATAGATGTAGATAAATTAGTTTTATGGAGTCCATTAATAGATGCTAAAAACAATGTTATCCATCCCCAAAATCATTTTTGTAAAGACTTTTTAGGTGAAGAAGCTTTAAAACAAATAAGAGAAAAAGGCTATGCGACCTTTGGTAATACTAATGTTAAATTTAACATGAATACCTTTAATGATGCCGAAAAATATGATGCAAAAAAAGTAATTCAAAATTTTAAAGGAAAAGTAAAAATATTTCATGGTACCTTAGACCTAGTTGTCCCATATAAACAGTCTTTAGAACTTAAATCAAAAAACATTGATATCAAATTGATTGAAAAAGCTACCCACTGTTTCTATGATGATTCAAATAAAGAGGTAATTGAAGAAACCGTAAGCTTCCTAAAAGAATAAACAGCAGAAAATAGAAAATATATTAAAAAATTACGTTACAGCGTAATTTTTTTGATATGAAAATAAACATAATTGAATAAGGCTTATAAACCTTGTTTTAATATATAAAACAATGTATAATATAAATGAAATGAGGAAAACAAATGAGAAAAATCAAAAAAAATCATATCTATAAACATTTCAAAGGTGATTACTATTTAGTTTTAGATGTCGCTAAATCATCAGAAACCAATGAAGAATATGTCGTATATAGAGCTTTATATGGTAATAATGAACTATGGATAAGACCACTAGATATGTTTTTATCAGAAATAGACCACAAAAAATATCCAGACATAGAACAGCACTACCGTTTTGAAGATGTAAAAGTAGAAAGTGTTAAAACAAAGAAAAGGAAGTAATAATATGTTAAAAACAATTTATAATAAAGTAAGAGATTTTAAAAATAGATTTCCAATGACTATCTCTTGGAGATTAAAAGCTCACTGCAAAGTTGCTGCTGAACACGTCAACGACGACGAAGAAGTTTTATATGCTTTTGCTGCCCAAAAGTTACCTAGTGTTTTTAATATAACCTCTACGTATGCTATAGTGGTAACTGACAAAAGAATTCTCCTCGCCCAAAAACGATTAATATTTGGCTATTTTTACTATACTATCACCCCAGATATGTTCAATGATTTAACCTTAAAAATGGGCCTATTTTGGGGTAAAGTAGTCATTGATACTGTTAAAGAAACAGTTACATTAACATTTATTTCAAAAAAAGCTTTAAGAGAAATAGAAACAGTTTTATCAAAATATATGATGCAAGAAAAAAGACAATATGAAAGTGAATTAACTTATGAAGAACATGATAAATTAAAAAAAGAATTAAAAGAGATATCTGAAAACGGAGAAAAATAACCTCCGTTTTATTGTGGACAAAAATATCCCTATGCTTTATAATTATGAGTAGGAGGAAGTCCTATGAAGTATTTATTTAAAACATTAATAATATTTACAGTAGTTTTCTTTGCTCTAAAATTTATTCTATTCTTATTTGATGACGGACATACTATAACTTATAATGTAGGTAATTTTAAAGTAAAAGAAGAATTAAAAACAAAACAAAATAATAACTATTATTTTGAATTAACCCATGAAAAATTTAAAATGAATTTTAGTATAAATCAAAATTATAATAAAGCTGAAAAAATAATCAGTAAAATAGACTATAAAAAAATAGATGGTTATCAATGTATATTGCCAATATTTAAAAACGGAAAACTATTAACAGATGTAATGTGCCTAAAAGATAATACAATAACCTATGCTTATAAATTGAATAATAAAAAAATAAAAGATTATTTAAAAACATTAAAAAAATACAACTATGACCCTAACAATTATAAAGATAAAGCCGATCCAATTAAACTTTCAAACACACAAACAGTATATGAAGATAATTTTTTGGAAAATCATTATCTAGCAATGGAAACCTATAAAGGGCTAAATTTATTTAATGGTAAAAAGAGCAATGTTCAAATTTTTGATAATGATGTATACACTAAACCTATCAGTTATTTTGCCGACAAATATTATATTGTAGCTGATTATACAGAAAATTATACCTTTAAAATATTTCATGTTATCAATATCATAAATGGAAATCAAATAGACATACGAAGTTATGATGACATTTCATTTGATTCATATATAGCTGGATCACTAGGTAGTGATATATATTTATTTGATAAGGATGCTACCAAGCAATATAAAATAAGCATAAAAAACGAAAGTGTAGAATTATTCCATGATAAAAACAACCTTCAAACTTATAACGGAAAATGGGAAAATATTAGTTTGAGTGAAGCATTAAACGAGAAAAAATTTAATAAATATTATACAGATGATATAAAAGGTTATGATAAAGTAGATAAAGTAAATAACAATTATTATGTATATGAAAAAGAAAATAATTTTTACAATGTATATCGCATAAATATACAAAATAAAAAACTAAAAACATATTTATTTCAAACGACAGATTTAAACAGTATAATTTATGTAGATGATACAATTTATTACTTAAACGGGAATACCCTTTATTATTATAGTAGATATGGTGAAAGAAAGGTAATTACCAATACTGAACTAGAATTTAATAATGATTTATCATTTGGTGTATATAAAAAATAGATCAACATCTATTTTTTCTTTATACCAAATTTTATATTCGGAAAAGCTTTCAACAATCTTTTAAAACCTATAGATTTATGCATTAATGTATTCCTAACTCGTTTGGAAATTTCCTCGGTATAATCCTTGTGAACAGAATCAAAAGAAAATTTAAGCTTTTGAATAATATTAAATGAAACTCCGAAATCTATACAAACTAGCAACACTAGTACAGAAACTAATATATAAAAAACCGATTTATTAATCATTAAGAACAAATGTAAAAACACAGGATTAAACACTTTTATTACTAATAAACCACTAATACCAAACATACATGAAGTAATTAAACAAACTCTTCCATTAATATTAAAAGGGAATTGAGAATAATCCCACCATCTAACTTTAAAGATTTTTTCCATCACATAATTTACTATATATTCTAAAATAGTACCGATAACTGCTGAAGAAATAATTAAACTAAATATACTGTCATCAGGTTTTAAAACTAAAGTAATCAAAATTGCCCCAGTTCCCCAAATAGGAACTAAAGGACCAACCAAAAACCCCCTATTAACCAGTTTCCCTTCGACAAAAAAAGTAAAAATAACCTCAATAATCCAACCTAAAAATGAATACACTAAAAATAAAGCACATAAAGTTATAAAATCGTAAAATTCCATCATACTTCTTCACCTAAGAAACATTTTACCTTATTTGTTATTTAAAGTCTAGTTATAGATTATGAAAATTTAGATCTTTGTAGTATAATATAAGCAAAAGGAAGTGTGATTATGAGCAAGCTAGGATTAGTCCTTTCAGGAGGGGGATCTAAAGGAGCTTATGAAATAGGCGTATATAAAGCGTTAAAGCAATTAAAAAAAGATATTAATATTGTAACCGGCACTTCAATAGGGGCTATTAATGGAGTTTTTATCGCCCAAAAAGATTTAAAAGGAGCACTCAGTTTTTGGGACCACGTCAACTTTAAAACAATATATGATGAAAACGAATTTCCCCCAATAGAAGACGAAAAATTATCCAAAATATATCTGCAATATGCTAAGGGATTTATCAATGAAGGTGGCTTAGATATTTATAAAATGAAAAATATATTTGACGACTACTTTAAACCTTATACATTTTTTCACTCAAATATAGATTATGGTCTTGTTACTTATAACCTGAGTAAAAGAAAGCCCTTACTCATAACAAAAAAAGAATTAACTACAAAGAATATAAAAGATTATGTGTTATCTTCAGCTTCCTGTTATCCAGCTTTTAAACCTTATGTTATTAATAATGAAATGTATATAGATGGCGGATATTATGATAACTTACCAATAAACTTGGCCATAGATTTAGGAGCTACGGAAATAATTGCTGTTGACTTAAGGGCTATTGGATTTAAAAAAACCATTAAAAATAAAGATGTCGAAGTTACTTATATTTCTCCAAGAAATAAAATTGGATCATTTTTAGTATTTGATAAAAACCAGGCTAGAAGAGCTATAAAATTTGGTTATAATGATACTATGAAAACCTTTGGAAAATTAGAAGGAAACAAATTCACTTTCCGAAAATACAATTTAATAAAAAACTACAATAAATATATCAATAAATACGAAGAAAAACTAACAAATATATTTAAAAATACAGACAGCAAATTATTAAACAAAGTTTTTCATTCAGATGTATTTAAAGAGATTTTAAATAATAAAATTTTATATAATAATTTTAATAATTTAGTTGAAATTGCCGGAAAAACATTCAATTTTGATGAATCAAATATATATAATATTAAAAGTTACAATAAAGGACTATTAACAGCTTTATCTAATACTCCAGCCGTAGAATTAGAAGAAATTGCTAATGGATTAAAAAATAAAAAATTAGAAAATCTTATTGATCGCCGAAAAATAGTTAAATATTTTTATAACCAAATAGAAAAAAATGAAATATCTTTTAAATATGTCTTGCCATTCAGCAATGAATTTTTGATCGCACTATATATTTATATAATTAAAACCCCACGTAGTATTTACTGAGTTTATATTAACACTATTTATGATAAAATAAAATTGGAGGTATATTATGAAAAAACCATTTATAATTATTTTAAGTGTTTTAGGTATATTACTATTAATTGGATTAGGTATTTTTGTTTACTATAAATTAACTTATTTAAGTAAAGAAGAAGTCAGAGAAATTGTTCTCAAAGATATTGGAATTGATAGAAATAAGATTCATTTTACAAAGGTTGAATTAGAAATTGAGGAAAATCTTTATGAAGTCGAATTTTATTATATTAACCAAAATACCGAATATGAATACAAAATAAATGCTAAAACTGGACAAATAATTTATAATGACTTTAAATTATTGAATAATAAAGAAAATTTTGAAAATAATAATGATTCAAAAACTAACACTAATACAGATGGATCTTCAAATATTACTATAGATGATGCAAAAAAAATTGCTTTAGAACATTCTAAACTAAATGATTCAGATGTAATATTTACTGAAATAAAAAAAGATTATGATGATAGAAAATTAATATATGATTTAGAATTTATTTATAATAATCAAGAATATAGTTATGAAATTAACAGTAATTCAGGAGAAATTATTAGTTATAACAAAGAAAATCTTTACTAAGAGCAACCAAAATATGTTGCTTTTTAGTTTTACTTGTTGTACAAAACATAATATAGTATAATGTAAAAAAGGTGATGAAAATGAAAAAACAAACAATTTTAACAGGTATTAGACCAACTGGGCACTTACACTTGGGTCATTATTTTGGGGCAGGACAAAACTGGGTTAAATTACAAGATAAATTTGACACGTATATTGAAATTGCGGATGTTCAAGCTTTAACCGATAATTTCAATAATCCAGATAAGGTTAGAAAAAGTGTTAAAGATTTAGTCATTGACTTATTATCAATAGGGATTGACCCTAATAAAGCAACTTTATTTATCCAATCAACCATTCCTGAAATTGCTGAATTAACTGTTTTTTATTCTAACTTGGTAACTATAGCTAGATTGCAAAGAAACCCAACGGTAAAAAATGAAATTAAGCAAAAAAAAGAGTTATTTGGTGAGTCAGGCGAAAGTATAACTTATGGTTTTTTAGGTTATCCTGTCAGCCAAGCAGCCGATATAACGGCATTTAAAGGAAATTTAGTTCCAGTAGGAGAAGATCAATTGCCTTTGTTAGAACAATGTCGTGAAATAGTCCATAAATTCAATAGTATTTATGGTAACACATTAGTTGAACCCGAAGCTTACTTAAGCGAAATTCCAAGAATTAAAGGTTTAGATGGTAATGAAAAGATGGGTAAAAGTTTGGGAAACGCTATTTTTCTAGCTGATGATTTATCAACTATCCAGAAAAAAATTATGAGTGCAATCACTGATCCAAATAAAATTAAAATAGATGATCCAGCTAATCCAGAAATCTGTATGGTTTATTATTATCATAAACTAATAAAAAATGAAAATTTAAAAACGGTGTGCCAAGAATGTAAAGAAGGAAAAAGAGGGTGTGTTGCTTGTAAAAAAGAATTAATAAAAAAAATGGTAGAGTTTTTAAAACCAATTGCTGAAAAACGACAATATTATGAAGCACATCCAGAAATTGTTGAAAGTATATTGAAAGAAGGGTCTGAAAGAGCTAAAAAGGTAGCAGAAGAAACAATAAAAGAAGTAAAAACAAATATGAAAATTAATTATTTTGATTAAAAAAATCCCGCCTTTATTATAAAAAGACGGGATTTTAAAAAGCAATGTTAAACTCCTTCAACAGTTGTATCGTTTAAACATTTTAATGCACATACACAGTCCAAATTCATTGTGAAAAATGAATTAGTAGCTACATAAGGATTTGTTCCAGATGTTGTTGGATCTGTATTTGTGGCAAGTACTCTAAATGTAGCACATTCACCATCAACTTTTTCAACCCTAAATACATTTGAACATGTTGCTCCTACACTTGAACAATCAATATTTTCTTTAGTTGTTGGCATACTCCATGGAGTACCATTTCCTGCACAAGTATAAAGCATAACAGGACGTGTATTAAGGCCTAACGTAGAGACAGTATTGCCTAAAAAACCACGATCACAAGTATCTAAACAAGGATCTGGGCATTGTGCATTACATTGTAAAATATTAATCACTGTAAGTATTTCTGCAATGCATGAACTATCATTAGAATTATTACACATATAATCCACCCCTTCTTTATTCTCAATATAACATATTCTAAAAATAAAATAAGGTACACATCAAAAACCCAAATATTAAATTTAAAGTAATTGTCTAAAAACTATTTTCATAAAATTAATTGAGGTGCATACCATGAAAAATGCCATTAATTATTATTATAATTTGTATCCTGACAATATTTATCAAAACGACAAAGGTTATTATTTCACAGTTAATCAAAGAAGATATTTCTTAACAAAATACCTTGATGATCCTAAAAACATTCAAACAATATATGATACTCATATGTACCTTTTAAATCAAAATTTTTATGTTCATCCTATAATTCTAAATACTCAAAATCAAATACTTACATTTATAAATAACGAACCTTATATATTAATGAACACTATTTATTATAAAAATAAAATAACATTAAATGATGTTTTATTTTTTACAAATAAAATTAGTAATATAAAAACAACCACAAATTGGGGTGAACTATGGTCCAACAAAAGTGATTATTTAGAATATCAAATAAGCCAGCTTGGAAAAAGTCACCCTGTAATTACAGAAAGTTTCAGTTATTATATAGGTCTAGGCGAAACTGCTATTCAAATGGTTAATTCGATAGAAAAAACAAATGTTAATATATTCTATAGTCATAAAAGAATAAATAGTGATGATACACAGTATGATTTATATAACCCATTAAACATAATGGTTGATTATAAAGTAAGAGATATAGCCGAATATTTAAAAAGCAAATTTTTTAATGGCGAAAATATAACATTAGATTTGGCCAATTACTTCAATAATGAAAAATTAAGTACATATGAATATTATTTATTTTTAGCTAGATTAATATATCCGACTTATTATTTCGATTTATATGAAGAAATCATAACTGATAGAAAAGATGATAAAGCAATAGAAAAAATCATCTCAAAAGCTGATGATTTTGAAAATATAATAAAAAAAATATATCAATATTACAAAACATTTCTACCTATAAATAAAATAGAATGGTTAGAATAATTTAAGCAATATTAATAACCTCTTTAACATCCGGCACTTCCTCTTTAATAGCTGTTTCAATACCATCTTTTAAAGTATAATCAATAAGTGCACATCCAGCACAAGCTCCAAGCATTTTTATATAAACAATATTATTTTCATATTTAACAAACTCGATATCACCACCATCACCAAGTAGGTAAGGTCTAAGTTTATTTATAATCTCTATAATTTTTTCTTCATCATTCATTCAAATCACCAATGTTATTATATACCAAATAGTTTAATAGGTAAACTTTTTCATCACATAAAAATGTGATATAATGAAAAAGAGGTGTGTTTTATGACCAAATATACGAAAGGAAAAGTAGTAAAAGGAACAGTTACATGTATAGAACCTTATGGTGCTTTCATGTCTTTTGATGAATATTATACAGGGTTAATACATATATCTGAAATATCAAAAGGATATGTAAAAGATATACACGATTTTTTAAATGTTGGAGATCACATATATGTAGAAATATTAGATATTGATAATGAAGAAGCTCATCTAAAATTAAGTATAAAAAACATCAATTATAAAATAAATGGAAAACCAAAACGTCGAAAAATAATTGAAACACCACATGGTTTTAGCACTTTAAACAAAAAATTACCGATTTGGATAGACAAACAATTAAAAAAACAAAAAAAACAAAAAAATACTATTGACAAATAACCTTATAAATAATATAATCATATTTGTCTAGGGAGTTAATTTGGGCGCTTAGCTCAGTTGGTTAGAGCACCTGCCTTACAAGCAGGGGGTCATAGGTTCGAGTCCTATAGCGCCCACCATTTTTTTGCCGGAATAGCTCAACTGGTAGAGCAACTGACTTGTAATCAGTAGGTTGTGGGTTCAAGTCCTATTTCCGGCACCATTTTATATTGCCTCGTAGCCAAGTGGTAAGGCATCGCACTCTGAATGCGACATGCGCTAGTTCGAATCCAGCCGAGGCAACCAAAATAAGAAATAATAAAATTAAATAAGTTACTTGGAGAGGTAGCGAAGTGGTTAAACGCGGCAGACTGTAAATCTGTTCCTTCGGGTTCGATGGTTCGAATCCATCTCTCTCCACCACTTTTATTGCCTCGTAGCCAAGCGGTAAGGCACCACACTTTGACTGTGGCATTCGCTAGTTCGAATCTAGCCGAGGCAACCAATGGTCTGTTAGCTCAGTCGGTAGAGCATTTGACTTTTAATCAAAGGGTCCCGGGTTCGAATCCCGGACAGGCCACCATTTTATTGTTACTAAAGTCTACTTTAAGACTTTTAAATGCCTGAGTGGCGAAATAGGTAGACGCACAGGACTTAAAATCCTGCGGGAGTCAAATCCCGTGCCGGTTCAAGTCCGGCCTCAGGCACCAACATGGAGAAATACCCAAGTCTGGTTGAAGGGACCGGTCTTGAAAACCGGGAGGTCGGAAACGGCGCGGGGGTTCGAATCCCTCTTTCTCCGCCATTTAAATTTATATCGCGGGATGGAGCAGTTTGGTAGCTCGTCGGGCTCATAACCCGAAGGTCGTTGGTTCAAATCCAGCTCCCGCAACCATGGTTCCGTAGTGTAGCGGTTATCACGTCTGCCTGTCACGCAGAAGATCGCGGGTTCAATTCCCGTCGGAACCGCCATTTATGGTTTCGTAGCTCAGTCGGTAGAGCAGAGGACTGAAAATCCTCGTGTCGGCAGTTCGATTCTGTCCGAAACCACCATTAAAAAAATCACCGTTGAAATTCAACGGTTTTAAAAAACAATTATGAATTAAAATTATATTTTATTTAATATTAACATAATATTGAATAGACAATTGAGCTTGACTATAATATTTGTTTGTGATAATATTTATATGTATTTAGAAGTGCGCCCATAGCTCAATTGGATAGAGCGTTTGACTACGGATCAAAAGGTTGCGGGTTCGACTCCTACTGGGCGCGCCATTATATCGGGAAATAGTTCAACTTGGTAGAGCACCTGGTTTGGGACCAGGGGGTTGCAGGTTCAAATCCTGTTTTCCCGACCATTTAGTTTATAATCCCTTGTTTATCAAGGGTTTTATAATATAAATGATACTTAATCCCTTAAAATGCCCTTATTTCTATATTGTTAAGGGGTTACATTTTATTAAGTCATTAATCATATTGATGGCTTTGTCCTCATCACGAGGCATTAAATGTGAGTAAGTGTTAAGTGTCATATTTATATCGGAGTGTCCAAGTCTTTGGGAAATGACTGTAATTGGAACTCCAAATGACAGTAATAAGGATGCATGGCTATGTCTTAAATCATGTATTCTTATTTTTTTACACCTGCTAACGCAGAGTATCTATCTTTTTTCCTACCTATTGTTGTAGGAGTAAAAGGTTTATCAAAAAGGGAATTATCAAGATTAGCTAATATTAGTGATACTGAATTAGCAAGAATTGAAAGTGGAAAACGTGAAATGCCAAATCCTAAAACACTCCGAAAAATAAGCCAATACATTGATGTTAATTATAATAATATAATGTATGTTGCAGATTAAGATTTCAAGTAAGTCCATTAAATAATTTTATTAAAAGTTTATATTCTAAATTAAATGGGGAAGAATTAAATTAGCTTAAAATAAATGTGTTAGGTAGTATAGAAAACAACGAAAAAATTAATTAAATCATGTGAAACAAATTTAAAAAAATATAATGGATAAAGAAAAAGAACTATTATTAAATACCATAGAAGATACAAAATACCAAATTAATACTTCAAATGAAATAATTAAATTAATACAAAGTGTCAAAGTAAAGGAGAAAAATAAAAATGTGAAAAACTAAAGATTTAAATATTTTATTAATAATTACTATATTCTAAATATACTATTTTTAATTTTAAGTGGAATTGCTGATAACAATAATATGTTTGATTATTATTGGTTTACAACACCGTTAATTTTAATATTTTCAGTATTAATTATAAATGAATGGAGTAAAGAAGGACTAAACTCCGATATTAATAAATCAAAAATTATTAATAGATCATTTTCAGATATTACAACTATAATTGTAGTAATATTTGGACTTATATTTTTAATTGTTATGTTTTTTAATAGTGTTGAAAAAGGTATTATAAATAATTTATATGTTATGGTTGGTTTTACAATAATTGCTGAAAAATTTATCAATGTTAGTATTAATGGTGCTAGAAAAGAAACTATAAAATTACTTCAAAAACAGCATAATATTAAATAAAAAAGACATGGCACGTTTTGTTGAAAGTATATTTCAATGAAAGTGGCGATAGTCTTTTTTTACAATATAAAAACAACACATTACCTTAATAGATAAATGCGTTGTTTTGGGTTGCCAAAGGGTAATTCCTTTGGCACACCTCGTTATTGGCTTTGCCAATATCGTAGTGTGTTACTTATTTGTCATCAAATAAGTTTTTAAGTAATAAATTTGATTATTTAAGCACTAATTGCTTATGAGTACCTCTTACTAACATTTCTTCAGAAGTGTGGACATAATTTTCTGATGATACTTCTAAAAGCTCTTGTAATTCTTCTAAAGATAAATCATTTAGCATTTCTAATGTTAAATCATAACCAGGTCCTCTCCAACGACGATTAATACTTTCAGGATCATTTTTATCCCTAAACTTTCTATCAGGGTGTTCATCATCATGTAAATAACTGTCCATACTTTTCCATTTTTTATGACCGTGTCCAGCTGAAATGTCATCTGCTTTGGTATAATCATATCTATCAACACTTCCATCACTTTGGACTTCTGTTTTGGCAATGACATTACCATCATCATCAGAACTAAACCATCCCCATTTGCCCATTATTTCACCTCCTTTACATCTATATAATCAACGATTTCATTTGTTTTATCATTGATTATCTCGATTTTGTAAAAATCAGGAAGAAAGCCTTTATAAGCCCTCACAGCAGTTTCTAGTATTTCTTTAGTTGTTACCTTTCTTTCAATAAAACTATCAAATTCATCCCAATCTATTAAACCATCAAAGTCATTATATAATTCTTCTGGTTTTTCTGTTCTAATATCACTCAATTTTGTGTTTCCATCACTGTAATAGAACTTAAATCTATAAATACAATTATCATAATTATCTTCAATTCTTGCATTTATAGCTTCACCACTTAGTGGATCATACAATAAATGTCCTTTTTTTCCATCAACTAGACACTCACTTTTGTCTACATAGCCTAGTATTTCACTAGTACCATTATCAATAATATCTATACGGTAGATATCATTAAACTTTTTTTCATATTCATTTATTGCTAACTTTAAGAATTTATTCAAATCTTGTTTTTCAGCATGAGTAGTTTTAAAATCTTTGTTTTTAGTTAGCTTTTGAATTTCACCATCAAAGTTTTTAACATCATTGTAAACATTATCACTTAATTTTGTACTACCATCTTTATAATAATACTTAAATCTATACATATAACCCTCTCCTTTAATTTGATTATATATTTATTTTTATTTAAAGTAAACCGTTCACTTTCCTTTTAATTAATTTCTTATCTTGGCAACTATCAACAGATATTTCGGTATCTTTCAATAAATCTTCTAGTTTTATATTTCCTAATAAAACATCATTGATTCTTAAAATTATATTATCCTTATCATTATTAGTTCCATATAAATATCTATCAAATAGTTTTTCCGCTTCTAAAATAGAAATAATACCCATAGATAATTTAGTTTCCTGGTATAAAGATAAGTTATTACTTTTAAGCCAATCTATCGCTTTAAATAATTTAATAAATCTTAATTTCTCATTAATCTTTAAAGTTTCATAATTATTATCTACGTATAAAGCAGTTAATTTATCAAAAAATATAGGTAACACTTCACTGTGAATATAATTATTTACTCCATTATTAAATTCTAGTTGGGAATGTACAATTTCATGAGCATATATTCCTGGTGTTAATATAGATAATTTATTAGTAATTACAAATTCAGTAAATATAAGTTTTTCTATTTCTCCGTTAACTCCAAAAAACATAGGGTTACAATAACCACCTTCAAATCCTAATGTATCATCAGATAGTATTGGAATATTAAATGGGTCAAGAGTAGTCAAATAATTATTAATTAAATCTATAAATGAATTAAAATCCATTTCTTTGTATTTACTAATTATTTCAAGTTTTTGTAATAAATCATAAGGTATAAAAGGTATTGATATTAAATTGAAAGAATTATTCAAAAACGGGAGTTTTCCTTTGTATATTAGCTCGTTAAAATCATCATCAGATAACTGTGATAGTCTAGATTGTTTTAAATCTTGTAACATATCAGCAATATCTAACAAATCTGAAGTTAAAGATATTGGCTGAACTTCATAATATGATTTACTTTTAAAACCCTTTTTCATAGCACTATTCTCCCATTTATTAAAATTTTGCTTTATATACTATCACTATAAGTTATTTTTTTCAATGGTTTTTTTTGATTTGTACCAAAATAATTATATTTTATGAGAGTATTACAGCTTTACTTTGTAAAATTGATTACGCACCTTATCAACTTGTAACAGTCTTTTTCTTATATCTTCATTATCAATATAACTATCATAAAACAACTCATCAGGTTTCATATTAAAAGCACGAGCAATTAATAAAGCATTTTTGTATGATAATCATCTTTTATTATTTATAATCTGCCATACAAAAGGTTTAGAACAACCTAAAGCATTTGCTATATATTCATAGTTGTATTCCTTTTCTTTCATAATAGATTTTAATAATTAAAAATTAACATTCAATCAGTTTTCCTTCTTTCTAAAAAAGTAGTTATTAGTCATATATGACATCGACGCAACGCAAATTAAAAAGTACAATTTAACTAATTATATAAGACTAAAATAACGCACGAAATAATGTGAAAGGTAGGTATTTTTACATGGCAAAATTAACAAATCAAGACAGAATATATATAGCTCGTAACATTTTGCATTATAGGAAAAGTAAAGGGTGGACGCAAGAACAATTAGCCTTTGAATCTAACTCAACAGATAAATATATTAGCGATCTACAACTTGCTAAAAGAAATGCGACAATAGATACAGTATCCAAAGTAGCTAAAGCTCTTGGTCAAGACTTATCAACAATATCAAAGCCAGTAGAATTATTTTACTGGCTTTAATCTTATAAACTAAAATCATCTTTATCATATTCCATATTCATTTGATTATAATAACTAATATCTGCATAATCAAACAATTCTTTTTCACTATCAGTATCTTTAGCAATATCATAAATATTATTATCGTATAATTGTCGTTCTTATTTATTCTGAATACTGACATTTTATTACCTCTCTTATTTTCCCCTTAAAAATTTTGAAAATAAGGCAAATCATTAGCATTTTGTAGCATTCAAGTACATTTAACTCCTTGAAAAATAAAGGAAAATGAAACATATATAAAATGGTACGTTATCCTGTTTTCCCGACCATTTTTGTTTATAATCCCTTATTTTATAAGGGTTTTATAATATTAATGATACTAAAGCCCTTAAAAATCCCTTATTTTAATTTATTAAAGGGTTACAATCAATTAGATTATTAATCATATTGATGGCTTTGTCTTCATCACGAGGCATTAAGTGTGAGTAGGTGTTTAGTGTCATATTTATATCGGAGTGTCCAAGTCGTTGGGATATGACTGTTATTGGAACTCCAAATGACAGTAATAAGGATGCATGACTATGTCTGAAATCGTGTATTCTTATTTTTTTTACACCTGCTAACGCACAATATTTATCTTTTTTCCTACCTATTGTTGTAGGAGCAAAAGGTTTAATACCACCAAATATGTACCAGTCATCATTAAAACCCTCATATTTTTGGTAACTTTCTTTTAATTCATTAAGTAAACCTACCAAATGACTATCAATTTTAATTTTCCTAATGGAATTTTTTGTTTTAGGTGTATTAATGATATATTGACCGTTTTCTTGTTCTTTTGATATAGTTTTATATATATCTAGATAATTATCTTTAAAATCTTTCCAAGTTAATGCTAAACATTCGCCTTGCCTTAAGCCTGTAAAATATAATGTTTCAAAGAATATTTGATAATGTTTTTCTTTGACAACTTGAATAAAGTTTTTAAATTCTTCATAAGTCCAAAAGTCCACCTTTAATATTATCTGGATCGGTGTATTCATAACGCTTAACAGAACCATCAGATTTAATTTCAGTTTTTGCAACTACATTACCAGTATCTTCATCTGCACTAAACCAATAATTTTTCCCCAATCTATTTCACCTCCTTTAATTCTATATAATCAACGATTTCATTTGTTTTATCGTTAATTATTTCTATTCGATAAAAATCAGGCTCAAAATCTTTATATGCTCTTACAGCTAATTTTAATAGTTTTTTTGTTGTCATATTTTTCTCAGATAAATTATTAAATTCATCCAAGTCTAACAGACCATCAAACTCAAAGTAAAGTGCCGTTGGTCGCATAGCATATCCGCCACTTAAACCACTTGTACCATCATTATAATAAAATTTAAACCTATACATATAACCATCTCCTTTATTTTGATTATATATTGATTTTTAAGTAAAGTAAACCGTTCATTTTCCTCTTAATTAGTCTCTTATCTTGGCAACTATTAATAGATGTTTTGGTATCTTTTAGTAAATCTTCGAGTTTTATATTTCCTAATAAAACATCATTGATTTTTAAAATTATATTATCTTTGTCATTATTAGTTCCATATAAATCTTCATCAGATAGTTCTTCTGTTCCTAAAATAGATATTTTCCTAATTATTTCATAATATATATGATCAAATCAATTGTGATAATTTTAGGTACTTTAAATATATTATCACTGTATATAGGGGACATTTTTAAAAGCAACATAAAATCATCACTAGTAATATGACAAGTATATAATATTCTTTTTTTCTGTAATATTTTAAAATTTGATTTCAATTTTTGCTCTATTTCTAGTTCTTTTTTATAAATGGGCAAACCAGCCGCCCCTCTTAATTCGTTTAAATAGTTTTTGCCAGGAGATACTTTGATAAATATTCCCTCATTTTTTAAAATTCTTTTGACTTCTAATTGGTTATAAGGGGAAAGAAGATCAATAATTAAATGAGTAGAATTGTCCATAATAGGAATATTATTAACATCACCAACGAAATAAAACCTATTGTCAGAATTATAATCACTTGCCATTTGAATAGCTGTTTTAGAATAATCAAAACCATAGTACTTATAATTTTGTTTTAAATTATTTAGTATATTAATTGTATGAGCTCCTTCTCCACAGCCTAAATCTAAAATATTTATATTTTTATCAAAATGTTCATTTATAATACTGACAATTTTATCATATAATTTTTGATAAAACATTTTTTGAATGAAACATCTTCTATTGAAAAACAAATCATAATTATATATTTTGCTTTCTTTAATATGACCATGTGAAACAAGAGTAGTAATTCCTTTTTTTGAAATATTAAAATTATGAGTGTTTTCACATACTAATGAATGTTCCTTAAAATATAATTTTTTTTTACATATCGGACATATTAAGATTTTATCATTTTCAAGAAACTGTTTACTATATTCAAATTTACTCAACATTATTATCACAACCAAAAATATTTTATCATTTGTTTTTTTGTAGTGTCAAACATAAAAAAAAGCTATTAGTTAGCTTTTTCAATATCAATAATATCAGTTAATGGAATTAGCTCGTTATCAATAGTGATTAAATGTGTAGTGTTTCTACCAACAATTCGTTTAGTAGTAGAACCGTTTCTTAAAGTAATTTTTACATCAGCTTTATAAATATAGTTAGCAGAATTAAAAATTTCATTAATTTTTTGATTTACATTTTTCACATTTTGTTTAGTAGATTTTATATCTCGCTCTTCAGATTTATTTCCAGAAGAGTAATATACATATTCATTATTTCCAGAATTTTCATTTACTTTATTTGCAAAAACCTTTGGTAATTTTTTATCCATAATCATCCTCCTAAATAATCATATGAAACAAAAACTATAACTTGCTAAAAAATAAATTTATTTTGTTTGTGATCACCATTCCTATCACTAATAGACATATACCAATATTTAATTCTAATAAAGAAAAGTTGTAATTAAATGCATCATTTAACATAACAAAAATAGATGAACACATAAAACCCAATACCCCGGTATAAGCAAAAGATTTATAATGTTTAAACAAAAAAGAAATTAATTTAGAAATTATAATTGTGCTTAAGATATAACCACCTAAAAATAAGAATATAGACATGTTTATTTGAAACATTGCAAGATTTTCAAATATGGTTAGTAAACTATCATACCATCCTAATGCCATGAAAATTGCTGTACCACTAATACCAGGAATAATAGTAGTAGCTGATTCAACAATGCCAATAAAAAATGGTATATAATTATTGTTTATATCAGCACTATTTTGATTGCTCAAATTAATAAAGTAATAAAGAATAAAGAAAGTAATTATAAATATTATAACATGTATAAATCCAATACGTTCTTTTTTAACTATTTTCACCACTTCTGGTACACCGCCTATAATTAACCCAACAAACAGTAACATAGTCGAAAGATAATAAACATTTAGACACCATTTTACACCTTTACATAATAAAGCAATTCCTAAAGCTGCACCTATCAAGAGAAAGAATAAAAATTTTAAATCATCTTTTTTAATTTTAAGTGGTTTTGACAAAATATTAATTAATCTTTCATAAATGCCAAAAGAAATAGCTATAATTGCTCCACTTACACCTGGAATAATTTTGGCAATACCAACAATAAATCCTTTACACATTAATATTAAATATTTCATACTAAAATATATAACCAAAATACATGTAATATTACAACAATAAATAAAATCATATAATCAGAATAAATATGCGTTAAACCCTCTTTACAAATATTTATAATTCAAAACACCTCACTAGAACAAAAAAAAAAGAACCCAAATCATAATATGATATACTTTTCATGCAGTAGGTAGTATCAATAGAAAGGAAAATATTATGGATAATGATAAACTGTTATCATCACTAAGTAAACACATTGCCTATTGGTATACAAGTGTAAAAGGAGAAAAAGATATTATTTTTCCGATAGACCAAGTAAGCAAAAGTAGAGCCGAAGGGTTATTCAAAGATAGATATCATAAAGCGGATATAATAATCAGTGAACATGGATCTATTTATAAAATATCTAAAGAAATATGTTGTGAAAGTAACACTTGGTCTTTTACCTATTATCTAGATGATATGAAAAAAAACTATCGTTTAAAAAAAACTTGTAAAGAAATACTTCCCTATGGTTTAAACAGTACTAATCAAGAAAAGTTTGAAAAAATTTGCAAATTAAATATTCCAATAAAAATTATAGTTTTTAAAATAAATAGTCATCAAGTAAAAATTATAAAAGAAAAAATATCCCCATATTTAAAATGCCTTACATATATAAATAGTAAAAAAAAAGAAATTGTTGCCTTTCCAGATGTTGTAATTTATAAAGAAAATAAAATGATAGTTCTTTTAAATTATTATCATCATCATAACATGAAAAGACAAATAAAAAGAATAACCAATATAGTATTGAAATATCAAAATAATAACAATATTAATGTTTCAGTTTAAAAAGATATTTTGTTATATAAAAATAACAAAATATTTTTTTGTTTGCGAACAGCTTTTCTATAAGTAAAAACACAAAATATTTGCAAAAAAATAAGCGTTTTCACTAAAATATCATGTCATAATATTGATTAAAAAAGAGCAAATATGTTATTATATAAAAGGAAAGAAGAGGTACATAATATGAATGAGAATAAAAGAATGTTAATATTTTTTGTTTCAATAATTCTAGTAATAGCCGTTATTTTGATTATTGCTTTTTGGCCAGAACCAGATACAACTTTTGCTTGCGGGGTAAAATCTGATAAGGATTACAGTAAATTAGGTGCTATCAATTATCAACAATATGAATGTTTAATGGAACAAGACAATAAAAATGCAATTGCTATTTCAGATGGTTTAAGTGATGAAGAAAAAGAAAATTTAAATAAAGTAGCCGAAGAAATAGGAAAAGGAATTTACTATATTAGTGATGAGGTTTCAAATAGTGATTTAAATAGTATAAAAAAAGATTTAAAATTTGATAAAATATCTTATGATAATAGTAGTTTAGTAGTTGTTGAAAATGCTAAAGTTATTGCAGGAATAGATAAAAATTTAAACAAATACAAAGAAATTAATCAATTCTTAAAAGATGTGGATTTTGTTAAATTTGCTTGTAACACTACTAATGATTCTGAATATGAAAATCTAGCAAAATTAACATATGATCAATATGATTGTTTATATAACAGTGATGAACCTTTTGTTATGGTTGTAACTCAATCTACATGTCATTACTGTGAGCAATTTTTACCTGTTATTAATGATTATGCTGCCAAGAATGATCTCCCTGTTTATTTCTTAGAAATTGATACTATGGATCAAACAGACGCACAAAATATATTCTCAACATTAACTTACTTTAGCGAAAATTCAGGATGGGGCACACCACTTACCTTAGCAATCAAAGATAAAGAAGTTGTTACTGAACTTAGCGGTTATACAGATGATACAACATCTATTGACAATTTATTTAAAGAAATAGGTTTAAAATAATGAGTTTGATAACTCATTGTTTTTTTGGTAAAAAAAAACAAGTTTTTAATCTTGTTCTATTAATATAATTGTTATTGGCAAGTATATCCATCATTTTCCAAATTTTCTTTAATATCATTAAAAGATAAATTTTTGTCGATACCAAAACTTTTTTTTGCTTCATCATCCATTTTTGTATAATCCCCAGAAACAGAAAATAAAATATTACCGTTTTTTTCAGATGTAGTATATTTAACCCCATCTGCATTTTTATATTCTTCAAAAGGATCTTGAATACTTTTTAATAATGCTTTAGAATATTCTTTATAATCATTATTTAAATTAATTTTCATTTCAGCAGTATATAATTTTATTTTATCATTGTTGAAAGTAATCACTTGTTTTTCACTAGCTTTTCCGGCCTCTGTATCCTCATGTTTTGTACAAGTTAAAGTTTGAGTCCCACACCCAGTAAGAAATAATATACAAAACCAAAATACTATTAACAGTTTTTTTCTAGTCATATTATCACCTAAAATAAGTATAACGACATTTTTCGGATAAATCAATGATTATTTGTAAAATAAAGTTTAATTTGAACCAAATTAATTTTAATATATTTTTTATATATTGCATAATCAAATATATTTTTTAATAAATTCATTATTTGTTTTATATATTTTTGACTATATAAGTGTCCATTATAAGTTTTTTTCACTAAATACATATAAAAGTAATCTATATCATTGCTAGTAAAATCTTTAATAGATTTTTCACCAAATATATCTTTAATAAATCTATTGTAAAGTTTATCATAATATTTTTTACTTTTATATTTATTTATCATTTCTTTATATATATCATTTAATGTTTTATTATTTTTTTCTGACACAATAAGTTTTACTAACATTTCGTACTACCTTTCTACTCATAAATTATATTTGTTTTTACTGACGCTATCACACCCTTTACTACAATAAAAATTGTAGCACAATAAGCGCTTTATTTGTTAGCACATAATAAAAAAATACATGAAACGCTAAAAATATTACATGAAATGTATGTGTGCTTCTTGTATCTTTGTTTTTTTTATAAAATTATTAGAAAGCAAATAACTGACCATTCCATTTTTAAATTTAATTACCTTTACAATAGTATCAATATAAAAAATTTGTTCATGATTTATAATACATCCCCTATGAGAATATTCAAATCTATAATCTAAAATTTGCTTTAGTTTTTTTAAAGTCAGTCTAACTTCAATATCACCATCTAAAGTATGAATAATACTTCTGCGTTTTTTGCTATCAACCTCAATATACACAATATGGCGCATATCACAAGTGTAAATGATTCCTTGATCCTTAAATCTAATAATATTTTTTTGAAAACCTAATCTAAAAATTTTTTTTAATTTTTTTAATAACTTATCACAATAATTTTCATCTTTGGAAATATAACCATAAAATGAAGTGTCGCTATATACAGCTTTTTCAATATATTTAGAGGTATAAGAACTTATAAATATTAAAAACGAATTTAAATCTTTATTTCTTATTTTTTTAGCAATATCAATTCCGTTGCCACTTGGAGTTTCAATATCTAAAATATATATTTTGTTGTCTAATTCGCTATGCATAATATTTAAAAATTCCGAATCATACCTTTTAAAAGCATGAATTTTATAATTAATATGTTTTTTTATACAAAAAGTGCTGACAATATCGCAAATTTTCATCAAAAATAATTCGCTGTCATCACAGATGATAAAATTAATCATGTTATCGCCCCATACTATACTTATCCAATATAGCAATAATTTTAGAATAAAGCAACACTCATTTATTCAGTGAATGGTTATATGTCCTATTTGAAATTATATTTTCATATAATGAATCAAAGTCATTAATTTGAAAAATAAATTTAGTTCGAGGATTTTATTTTAATTTAAGCCTCGAATGAAGCGAAAGGAAAGAGAATTCATATGAATATACCTTTTCATAAGGAAAAATTATATATTATAGCTGATTTTGATCATACTTTAACAACTAAAAACAGTCAAAATTGTTGGGGAATCTTGTCGCAAATTTCTGATATATCACCAAATTATATTAAGGAAAGTAAAAAAAATAATGATTACTATTTGCCAATAGAACAAGACGATTCTTTAAAATATAATATCAAAAATGCGATTATGCATAAATGGTATGAAAATCATTTAAAAATGCTCATAAAATATAAATTTACAGAAAAAGATATCATTACTATTAGTCATAGTAATGACATTATTCTAAGAAAAGGAGTGGTAGAGTTTTTAACTTACACATATAAAAATGATATTCCAGTTATAATCATATCAGCTGGAATATCCCAAATTATTGAAGGAGTATTACAAAAAAATAAATGCTTTTTTAGCAACATTTATATAATCTCAAACATTTTAAAATTTAAACAAGGTAAAATCAGTTCATTAAGAAATAAAATAATTCATTCTCTAAATAAAGATAATATAGATATTCCTTATAAAGTCAAAGAAGTATTAAAAAACAAAAATGAAATTATTTTGTTAGGAGATAATATAGGAGATATTTTAATGAAAACCAAGGATAATCAAAAGGTGTTTAAAATAGGTTTTTTAAATTATGATGATAACTTGAAATTAAAAAAATTTCAACAATATTTTGATGTTGTATATGATAACAATAATGATTTTTTTGATGTCAAAGAATTATTACAAAATCATCTAAAAAATAATATAAACTAACCTTGCTTATTAATAAATAATATAATTTAAGAAAAAGAAAATCTTTTATAGAAGTGAAAAATAAAATAATAAAAAAAAATGATATTAAGCTAGAGCAGGTTTATTATGTAAAGCACCAAGTTTCTTTACAAAACCGGTTTCTTGCTCTTTTCCTTTTTCGCCAAATTGTTCATTTAAAGCTAATACGATACTTTTATATCTATTGTATGCAAAATCATAATCTTTATTTTCAATAGCTTTAACACATGCTTCAACATTTTCATATATGTATTTATATATCTCCTCATTATCTGCAAGTAAGTTAATATTTTCAACTATTGTAGGAGCTAGTGAATAGTAAAGTTCAACATCTTCATCAGAAACAAAATTATCTCTAAACCATCTTAAGACAGTTAGTTCATGGCAATTATCATCAAATTCGTCTTGAAAATGTTCCATACAAGCAGAAGTTATATAGCATCCAGAACCTGATGAGTGGGTTTGAGTTCCGTTGGTTCTATCATTATCAGTACGCTCCCAATTTCCACTAATATCTGTTTGTATATGTGTAGAATTATGTGGAGCATTTCCATAAGTTGTGCTTTCATAATAATCAACTTTATAACCTCTACCATTAGAATAAGGTGTAATTTGTAATTCGCTACCATCATCTCCAACATATCTTTTTCTATCTGTATCATATCTCATATTTTTAATTTTTGCTTTGATTTCATCATCAGTCATTTTTAGTCTCCTCTCTTTTTTTTTCGGTTTTCTTCTCTTAATTTTTCTACATACATCTCATGATTTTTCTTTTTATAATAATTTTGTATTGGAGCAAATATCCTTACAATATCATTTAGTTCTACATATTCATTTTTTGAATATACTAATTGAGCAAAATATTTCTGATCTAAATAATTTAAATCTTTCTCCATCCTATCAAGAAAATCATCAGTAATATTAATCTCACTATTTAACATTTGATTTATTTTCACAATTAAATCTTTTATTAAAGTTAAATCATCATAATACTGCTGATCTTTTACTATGACATTTAAAATCTCTAATATTTTGTTTAAATCTTTTTCTATAATGTTAATCTCCTCCCTCTCATATAAATTAATTTTTTTCTTAACTGCATTATTTCAGACAACCATATAATGGCTTCATCAGAAAGTTCATCCTCATTGCCTGTATCAATCTCAAAAATATACTTTTCCTTTAGCTTATCTAATTTATTATAGGTATCTAATAATTCACTAGGCATAATAAAATCTAAATTTCTAATAGTTTGAAATTTTGTACTCCACTCAACTATCTTATCTAGTATTTGTTTAATTTCTTTATGGTCATTTTGATAAGTTTTTAAATTTGCCATCATAGACAATGGTCCGATTAATCTTGCGAATGCAACATATAATTTACTTTCTACTTCATATAAGTTTTTCTGCAAATTATTATTATTTCCCAATGTTAACCCCCAATCTTTTAAAGAAAGAATAAAATAATAATTATTATATCCAATTATAAATAATATTATTACTTTTTATTATAGGTAGCAATATTATTATTCTTTCTTCAATTATTTTTAACTGTATTTCTTTCTTCGTTTTTCTTTATATTTAATAAATAATCACTCCATATTTCAATTTGTTCTGCATAATTTCCATTTTCTATAGCATATTTTTCAAGTAAAGGTAATGACCTAAGATGGACATCATTTAATATATTTAAAGATAGTATATTAAAATCTTTATATTCATCATACTTTATTTTTTGTTTAGCAATCAAATCTAACATTTCCATATATTCTGACCTGTCATCATTATATGGTTGATAATAAATTGCTATAGATAAATTATACAATAATTTTTCAAAAGCTTGTTCTAATTCTTTCGACATATTAATTTTTCCTTCCTTTAATCAACTCTGATTTTTCCATAATTCTAAAAACTCATTATACCAAATATCTATTTCTTCAATGTATTCTGTTTCTATTTCTAAACAATTGAATTTAAGATCAGTGATTAAAGAATCAGTTTCCTTAAAATCATCTTCATTTATAAGTTTTAAGCTATTACCATTATAATAGATATTTATCCATTTTGTAAAAATTGATAATAAACGTTTATAATCTTCCCAATACTTTTTATAAGGCTTATATTGTGAAGAAATAATAGTCGGTAATATTAAACGTTGAAACATATAATAAATATTCTTATCATTCGGTTCATTTTCATAAGTAAAAGTATATTGATTATTATTCATGTTTCTCTCCTTTCTTACTTATAAATTAAAAGGCGACAAAAATATATATTTGCCACCAAAAAATGAAATAAAAATGTAAGTAAGTAAATAAATTGTTTTAGTAGCAAACTTTCTGCTTCCTAATAATTTATAAACTATATTAGCACTTTTTGTTATAAACTTCAATGTGTTTTTAATGATTTACAATGTGGTCGAAGAATTAAAGGATTTATAACAAAAGCTAGTAGCTATGAAAGTAAATCCTAAAATTTTTTGAAAGCATAATGATATTGCAAAATAAAAAGACTTATAAAATAAGAAATTAACTATCATTTTGGTGGAGAATAGGAGTTTTATTTATTAGTTTTAAATAGTTTTAAAAAGCTTGCTTTTCTTTTAATTTCAACCTTTTTAGTTTATTTATATTTAAAATAATTTATAATAAATTCATAAAAATTAAGAAAAAAATGATATAACAATGATATATTAATTATTTTATATTATATACTCGTTTAGAATTTAAAAATATTTGATTAGTTACAACATCAATATCCATCTTTTTAACTTTCGCGATTTTTTCAATTATATATTTTAATGATGAGGAATCACATCTACTATTTTCATCTAAAGGAAATGGTGGCATTAATGGAGCATCAGTTTCTACTATAATTTTATCGAGTGGTAAAAATTTTATTATTTCATCATATTTATTATCTCTTGTAACAGGTCCATCAAATCCAAAATAAAATCCTAATTTCAAAAATTTTTTTGCGTATTCTAAATTGCCAGAGTAACAATGCATAATCCCCTTTTTATTAACAGGGTTATTTATTAAAATATTATATACTTCTTCGTGCGCTTTACGGCAATGAATAACAATAGGCAAATTAAGATCGTTAGCAAGATTAATGTGTTTGATAAAATATTCTTTCTGAAGCTCAATATTTGGAAATTTATAATCAATACCGGTTTCACCAATAGCTACAACTTTATCATTCATAATTTCTTTAATATTATTTAAATCTTCCATAGTGCTAACATTCATGGGATGTAATCCAAGACAGGCATAAACATTTTTATATTCATTAGTATACTTTATAGTTTCTATATTTGAACTACCATTCACACCTATATTTACAATAATAGTATTTTCTAATTTTTTTAACAAAAGTTTTCTATCTTCATCAAATTCTGCCCAATCATAATGTGTATGTGTATCAAAATATTTCATTATAATCACCGTTATTAATATAGCACATTTTTTTATAGAAATCATTAAAAATATGATAAATATGATATAATCTCTATAGGGAAGTGATTTTATGAAGGTATTAACAATTCAAGAGCCGTATGCAACATTTATAATGCAAGGAATGAAAAAAATAGAAACCCGTAGTTGGAAAACAAAATATAGAGGAGAAATATATATACATGCGGGAAAATCAAAAAAATTCTTAAAAAGAATACATAATAATAAAGTCTTAAAATTGTTAGAAAATATAGACCTAAATTATGGAAACATCATATGTAAAGCAGAATTAATTGACTGTGTATACATGACAAAAGATTTTATAGACAAAGTAAAAAGCGAAAATAATTATGAATATATTTTAGGAGAGTATGCCGTGGGAAGATATGCTTGGATTTTACAAAATGTACAAGAGATAGATCAAAAAATCCATGCAAAGGGTAAGCTTAATATATGGACATATCCTGAAAGTTCTAATCATGTGAAGCAATTGTCATTATTTGAAAAATGAATAAATATAATCGGTTATTAAATATTTCTTGCAATAGTAATGATTGTATGTTAATATAATAACAATTTTGGAGGTTATATAGATGGAATTAAAACATTTAAGAAATAAAGAAGAAATTCAAGAAGGCATTAATGCTTTAACTTCTATTTTCATTGATGAATATCCATATTATAGTGAATGGATTAAAAAGAAAGCAGAAGAAATTGATACTTTTGAAAAAGAAGTATTAGCATTAATTGAAAAAAATATTATTGTAGGCTATGCAATGATACATAATTGTACACCAGATTATTTTAAAATAAACGGAATTTATGTATTTCCGGAATTTGAAAAAAATGGATACGCAAGCAAGGCAATTACACAGATGATTGAAGAACAGTCTTTAACTGGTAAGCAGTATGCATTAATTCAAACAAGACTCCATAATAATGCTGTTGTACATATGTTTGATAAAATTGGTTTTGATATTTTGGGACATAATTTCCATGAAATAGAACAAAAGGATAATTGGGTTGCAATGTTTGATATCAACAAAAGCCATGATTTGGATTCTATGATAAGTATTGCATATAAAGAATATCCTGGTTTTGAACCCATGAGTATAGAAGAAATCCAAGATACAAGAGAACAATATTCTAATTATGGTAAAATAAAAAAACTAAAAAGAATACATTAATATATGTATTCTTTTTAGTAATGAAAAAATAATGTTGAAAACAATGGTAAAAAAACAAAATATGATATAAATATGATATTGCAAAATAAAAACCCTTATAAAATAAGGGCTAAACTATCAAATTGGTGGAGAATAGGAGACTCGAACTCCTGACCCCCTGCGTGCAAAGCAGGTGCTCTAGCCAACTGAGCTAATTCCCCACATAAGACAAATTACTTATAAAGTATAACATTATTTATCACATGTTGTCAACCCTTTATATTTTGATTTTTTATAAAAAATTTAAATGAAATTCTAAACGCACCAATAAACATAGTAATGGTGTATTTAGTGTTTCAATTATCAAACTTGTAAA